>JAGLCE010000157.1 GCA_023146365.1 Endozoicomonadaceae bacterium | reverse complement strand
TGCCTGTACTGGATCTGCCTGTACTAGAACCCCGTTCGTTTTTACTGGATCTATCTTTCTTAACAAAATGGAAAAATGACAATCCTCATGTCTCTTTCCCGCTTCTCTCATTTCATTTAAAGAGACTACCGTCTTAGTAAAAAGTGCTTTAACAGCAACTACGAAACGTCCTAAAAAATGATATCGGTAGGCTTCGTGCTCATGTAAATTCTCAATACGATACGAATAAGCTGCCCTAAAACCACAATGAACATGATCGCCAACAATTTTCATATATAATCCATCCTCATACTTAATTTGTTTTAAATAAATATAACACGATAAATAATTCGTTATTTTATTTAACCAATACAAAACTCAAACACCGCATATATTATATTATATTATATTAGACACTACAATATTTATATAGTTCATCCCTTATTTTTATTTCCCCATTATTTATTCAGTTTACGTGTACGATTTTATAAGGTTACAATGAATTCATCGTAACCTTTTACTAGATACTAGATACTAGATGTACTAGATGTACTAGATGTTTCAGCAATCAAGCCTGACCCCACTGATTTAACCAACTAAACTGTTTGTCAAAATAACAATATTCGGATAGTACTTGTTTCAATCGTATATTCAATATATTATTCATAAATCATTTATTTTATATGATTTTATTTTTCTAGCTTATCAACTTTCTAGATGATCAACTAAAGAACTCTAGTTTAATTGATACATCAACTATGCAATGTTAAAAGCAATGCTTAATTATTTTAATGGATATATGGATATGAACGAATCAACAAGTACTGCGTTAAGTACACAAACACACGGCTTTTATGAACAACATGATGCTGCCGCCATACCAGCCAGAGAAAAAAACAGTTTCGATAACAAGACAGTCAGCGAGATTTGCCCTGAAAGTGTCTTACCGACTCTGTTTACCGATAGTCCCAGAATATTATACAATGATCATACTTTTGAAGTATCCACTATAGATACCATTAAATTGAAGAAAGATGGCTTGGCCTCTCTTCGGATAAGTCCCGACGATCGCCATATCGTGACTACCACCAATGAAGCCAAATTTGGAATATGGAAACGTTTAGAGAATAAATGGAGTGAGGTAGGAACTATTATGGATAGTCGGCAGGTGGTTATAACCAAAGCAGATTTCAATCATGACGGTACCCATCTTGCAACAGTCGATTGTGATAATGGCATCACATTCTGGCGGTGCGCTGATGAGTCTTTTAAGATGGAGCATCGCATCTATCAACCTGACCTTGGCGCGCTTGAAAGCTTCAATTTTAGCCACAATAAAAACCGTATTATGTTAATATTTTGCACTTATGTCAATGTGTATCTATACGAAAACTCAAAATGGATTGAAGAATCTTTTTTCGTAAATAATGAAAAATTTGCAAGAGCTTCATTTAACTACAATAACGACGAGTACGTTGCTTTACTATCAATGAAAGAGCATATCTCTATTCGAAAGAACTTTGTTTTTAGTGGTCATCGACAAAACATTAATCCATGGGGCAATAATAACAAAATTGCCCAGATCAAGGACACTGGTGTATACGATATGACCATGAATAATAGTGGTAATAATATTGTATCAACCTGTCTACTTAACGGCGATAGAGCGTCCTTTAACTTTTGGAAGTATGATGGAAAAGAGTATACAAAATATCACTCTATTAGTCACATTTTTGATATAACAGGTAATAACATTTGTGATGCAAGAGACGATGCTTTTGCCTATTGTGGCCTTAACCCGAACTATGTGTTAACAAAAACAGCTTATCAACGTAAAGGAGAAACAAATAACATAATTAATGTTTTTGGATCTTCTAAAGAAGCGAATGGGGAAATAACATGGAAAGAGAAATTATCTATTAAGACTGAAGGAGAATTTACACAACTTTATTTTAATCACAATACCACTGAAATTATAGGAATAAATGATAAAGAATCCACCATAAACATATGGGGAATCAAGCCTGCAAATCTAACTATGACTATGGAGTCGTACACTCCTAAGGTAAAAAAGCAGGTAGTAGAAATTAATACTGATGAAAAACCGCATGATAGCAGTGAATAATCAACGGGGGTAATGGGGATCGAAAATCAGTTTTTTATCGTTAATAATCTAAAACCAACCAAATCTGACTCCCATTGATTTATGTGGAAAATATACAGTTTGTAAAAAGCCTAGAAGGTGATAACATACGCTACGAAATTAATTGCGTCTGACCCCATTAATTTCCATTGTTTTTACCACAGAGGATAATTATGAATCATATAGTAAAAAAAATAACCCCAATTTTACTAGCTGCTATGATAGCAATTTTACCAACTCCAGAGGGTTTAGACACAAATGCTCAATACTTTGTTGCTGTTTTTATAGGCGTCATCATTGCCTTGATACTAGAACCCATTCCAGCTGCACTCATCGGTTTAATTGGAGTTTCATTTTCAGCAACGTTTGGACTCGTCACTGATAACCCTAAAGAGAGTATCTCTTGGGCGCTAAGCGGCTTCTCCAATAGTGTTATTTGGTTGATTTTCACAGCCTTTATGTTCGCTCTAGGTTACAAAAAGAGTGGTTTAGGAAAAAGAATATCACTTCTTCTTGTAAAATCCCTTGGTAAAACGTCACTGGGTCTTGGTTATGCCGTAGCACTTGCAGATGGTATTCTATCACCTTTCATGCCTTCAAATACTGCTAGAAGTGCAGGAACAATCTTTCCTATAGCTATCAATATTCCACAGATGTTTAACTCTACGCCAGAAAATGAACCTAAAAAAATTGGGGCTTACATCTCTTGGGTAGCTATTGCCACAACGTGTGTTACAAGCTCTATGTTCTTAACTGCTCTTGCTCCTAACTTACTGGCGGTATCGCTAGTTGAAGAGAATGCAAAAATTGTGATCTCATGGGGAGAATGGTTTACCACCCTGGCTTTAGTTATGGTTCCCCTTTTCTTAGCGGTTCCATTTATAACATATATAGTTTATCCACCTGAGCAAAAAAACTTTCCGGAAGCTCCGGTTTGGGCAGCATCAGAGCTAAATAAGATCGGTTCAATCTCTAAAAAAGAAATAACCATGTTAGGCCTTGCTACTTTGGCACTTTTCATGTGGATCTTTGGCAATCAAATTGGCGTTAATAGTACAACTGCTGCACTCACTATACTATGTCTTTTAATATTAACTGATGTCATTACATGGGACGATGTTATTTCTAATAAAGCTGCATTAAACATACTGATCTGGTTCGCCACACTGGTTGCTATGGCTGGAGGACTAAAAAAAGTCGGTTTTTTATATTGGGCAGCTACACTTATCTCTGAAAACTTATTAGGACTGCCGCCAGCAACTATTGCTATACTGCTTGTTATTTTATTCTTTTTGTTTCATTATTTATTTGCAAGTGTTACAGCGCATGTTGTTGCACTGTTACCGTTGTTTTTAACCGTCGCTGCTAATTTAATTCCAGAAGAGATGATGCCATCATTCTCTTTGTTACTGGTAGGTACTCTTGGCATCATGGGAATAATAACACCCTACGCAACAGGTCCATCGCCTATTTGGTATGGTGCAGGGTATATATCTCAAGCAACATGGTGGAAGCTTGGATTAGTATTTGGAGTTATCTACTTAAGCGCCTTAGTTTTACTTGGATTTATAATTTTATAATGATGCAGACTACATAAATCAATGGGATCACTTAATGTGGACTGTCATGTGGACTGTGAGTCTGCGTTTGATAGGGTTTATCCCTAGTGTGAATTTTATCGTGTCGAATGAGGACGCTTTTTCTGCCGAAGCACTTACCACAAGTGACGCAGACATAGGGTTTATTCTTAACGTGGACTACCATGTGTTGCCGGAGGCTGTCTTTTCTGTCGAAGGCATTACCACAAGTGACGCAGACATGGGGTTTATTTCTCAAGTGGATTGGCTGATGTACTATCATGTGTCTAAATAGGTTGCTTCGATCTTTAAATTTCACGCCACAGGTATCACATAAATAGTTCTTGTTCTCCTGGTCTATAACGCTGTATTTAGTTGAGACACTGTCGCCGATTTTCACCCCAGTGTGGGTGTTTTGAGGCTGTTTTGTTGTAATAAAATATTGCCCCTGCCGCTTATCCGTCATTTTGTCGATATAAATCGGACTATTACTACGCCGTTCAAGATCACTTCCTGCTTGTTCTCGTCCGACTGCTTGAGTTAATGAGAGTACCTTGTTTTTTGTCTTACTTTCATTAGTGTCAGAAGAATTGACAACATCTGATCTCTGATGGAGAAGGCTACTTGATCTATCAGCGATAGCCTTGCTACTGATTTGGAAGTCAGTGATGGCAACTTTACCACTCTGCAACCGTAAAGACTCTTCACTCGCAACATCGGCGAGGATGTGTAAATTGTCGCAACTGATTGCCGTGTTTTGAATCTCCAGATTTGATCGATTGTCAGAATCAATAGGTGCGCTGACAGTTAACGTTGATATACTGCTGGATACATAGCTAGCATTCATCACTTTAAATATTCCCCCACAGCCCATCATCTGATGTTTTAAAGAAAAAGAATAAGAAATAATGCATCGGTTATCACTAACGAAACGGTTAAAATATTTGATTGTGTAACGGTGATAACCAGATTGTCCGTCGTACCTCTGTTCACATTACTTTCCAATCCTGGAACCGTGAATATTGATCACTCACAGAGTGGCGAAGAGTAGTCAATGGTCAATGGTCAATGGTCATCAAACCATCAGATCAAAGAATGCCATGGCCTTTAATGAAGCCTTTATATCTCATTCTATGGAAGTTGTCAGCCTGTTGATTCAGGCAGTTATGCTACTAACACAGAGCCTATTTTATTCATGATAATTGTGGAACATTCGGATTATTTAACTAAACAATATGACTCACTCTCTTAGAATGACTCACTCTCTGATAGAAAAAATTATATTTTTTTGGCATTATCCCATATTCGCTGAGCGAACATGCGAGCAAAAATGTTCTGTTACCTACTCGCACAAAATCACCCTCGAACCAAACAATAATGAGCTAATAGATGACGGAAAAAGCCTGCCTCACGAACGGTGACGAGACAGCAGTTATACATTGCACAGGCAGCATCCTGCCACAATGGCTGCCTCTGATGGGCATCCTTGCAGTGGCACTCGCCTTTTTCGTCGGCTGTTCTGACACATGGAACGATCCTCATGCACCGGAACCGAAAGGTCTGGCCACTTACTACGCCAGCTATTCTAACCAGCCCCGTCATTTGGATCCTGTTCGTGCCTACAGCGCTGAAGAAGGACTCTTTCTAGAGCAAATTTATGAACCACCCCTGCAGTACCATTTTCTGAAGCGTCCTTATGAGCTGATCACCGCCACCGCCAAAGAGATGCCGACCATTACCTACCTCGACAAACACCATCAACCCCTTGGAGAAGGCGCAGACTCACCGGCCTACAGTGTCTTTACGATTAAAATTCAGCCAGGCATTCGCTACCAGCCACACCCTGCACTGGCGACCGACGGAGGTCATAATCTCTATTTCTTTGAACATGCGAGCGAATCAGCAAAATACCGTTCATTGAAAGATTTTACGGAGACCGGCAGTCGGGAGTTAGTCGTCGATGATTATATCTATGCCATTAAACGCATGGGAGACCCCGCCAATAAATCCCCGCTGATTGGCTTCATGGCGAGTTATATTGTCGGACTGAAAGCATGGACGCAGACGATCACCGAGACAAGAAAAGCCAACAAAGGGCAGGCATGGCTTGATCTTCGTCACTACCCCATGGAAGGTCTGGAGAAGGTCGATGACTATACATTCACTATCACCATTCAAGGGAGATACCCTCAATTTCGTTACTGGCTAGCGACTCGCTTTTTTTCTCCCATCCCCTGGGAAGCAGACCGTTTTTATCACAATCCGGGCTTCATGGCGCGCAATCTGACGCTGGACTGGCACCCCATCGGTACCGGTCCATTCATGATGACGAAAAATGATCCCAACCGTAAGATTGTCCTAACTCGCAACCCCAATTATCGAGACGTTTATTATCCTACCGATGGGGTCCCCAGCGACCAGGAGAATGGGCTGTTAGCCGATGCTGGTAAGCCACTCCCCATGATCGATCAGGCTATTTTCATCAACGAGAGAGCATCCATTCCTCAGTGGAACAAATTTCTACAAGGCTACTATGGTCGCTCTGGTGATGAGAGCAGCAATATCAATTCTGCGACCTTTGACCAAGCATTCAGCACGAGACCGGATGGTATGTCACTATCGCCAACACTATTGGCTCATGGCGTCAAAGCCGATGAAGAGATCCGTCCATCACTCTACTACACCGGATTCAACATGCTTGATCCGGTGGTCGGCGGCTACAGCGAGAAACAACAGATGCTTCGACGCGCTATCTCCATCGTTTGGGATGATCAAGAATTTATCGACATCTTTCACAACGGGCTCGGGCAGATGGCTCAAAGCCCGATTCCCTCTGGACTATTTGGTGCAAAAAACGGTGAGAGCGGTATGAACCCATGGATTTTTGACTGGGATGACAACCGTAATCAACCGGTACGTAAATCGATCAAGCACGCCAAAAAGCTATTGGCGGCGGCTGGTTACCCTGACGGACGTCATGCTGTTACCGGCAAGCCACTGGTACTCTATCTCGACACCTCCGGTAGCGATTCTGGCCCCAGCGCGGACTGGATGCGCAAACAGCTAGAGAAATTGGACATCCAACTGGAGTTTCGTCCGACCGACTACACGCGCTTTAAAGAGAAAATGCGTCAAAGCAATACTCAGATATTCCGCTGGGGCTGGCTGGCAGACTACCCCGACCCGGAAAACTTCCTGTTCATGCTCGATAGCCGTCAGAGAGCGCAAAAATGTCAGTGCGACGGGGTTAACACCGCCAACTACGATAATTCGGAATATGACCGCCTGTTCGACCAAATGAAAACCATGGATAATGGCCCCGAACGCGCTGCCATCATCGATGAACTGGTCGACATCATGCGCAAAGACAACCCTTGGATCATGGGCTTTTACGTCAAGGATTATTATCTGAGCAATGCCTGGGTTCATAACACCAAGCGTCACGGCATCAGCCAGGGCACACTGAAATATCTCCGCATTGATCCTAACCTGCGCACAGAAAAACAGCTAGAGTGGAATCGCCCGACACTGACCCCGTTGCTGGTCACCCTAGGCTTGGTCGTCGCACTGATAATCCCTGCCGTTCGCACCTACCGTCGGCGTCAGTACAGTATCGTGATCGAAGAGAGCCAGAAATGAGTCGCCATTATCGACGGTTGTCCAGATGCAACAGCAGGAGTGAATAAACCATGTTTGCCTATCTGATTCGTCGCATGCTCTACGCCATCCCCATCTTGATCGGCGTTAACCTGCTCACCTTTGTTCTGTTCTTTATCGTCAACACACCACAGAATATGGCGCGGGCACACTTGGGAGAAAAGTATGTCACCCAAGATGCCATTGATCGCTGGGTGGCTGAAAAAGGGTATGACAAACCTCTGTTCTTCAATAACAAAAAGCTAGGCGCCGCAGCACTAACGGATACAATCTTCTTCGAAAAGTCACTAAAACTGTTTGTTTTTGATTTTGGTCAGTCGGATCAAGGACGCAATATCAGCACCGATGTTTTTAACCGAATGTGGCCCAGTCTGGCACTGGCCGTGCCCACCTTTTTTGTGGGCATCTGGGTCAATATTTGTGTTGCACTGCTGGTGCTGATGTTCCGAGGCAGCCCACTGGATCGTTTTGCCATTATGGTGTTCGTGACGCTGATGTCGATCTCCTACCTATTTTACATCATTGCTGGGCAGTACCTTTTTGCCGGGCTTTGGCGTTTAGTGCCCGTTTCCGGTTTTAATTCTGGCATGGATGCTTGGCGCTTTCTCGTACTGCCGGTGATCATCGGCATACTGGCCGGTCTTGGTGCGGGTGCGCGATGGTATCGCACTCTATTTATCGAAGCCTCTGGGCAGGATTATGTAAAGACGGCTCGCGCCAAAGGCGCCAGCGAAATCCGTGTTCTGTTCCACCATATTCTGCCCAATGCCCTGTTGCCAATCCTGACCGGCGTCGTGGTCGTGATACCCATGCTATTTATGGGCAGCCTGATTATGGAGTCCTTCTTCGGTATTCCTGGGCTAGGCAGTTACATGCTGAGCGCTATCCAAGCGCAGGACTTCGCAATTGTCCGCGCCATGGTTTTTGTGGGGTCAGTGCTCTACATCATTGGCCTGATCCTGACGGATATCTCTTACACCTGGGCCGATCCCAGAGTACGTCTAAATTGACAAGGATAACGCCATGAAACCGGTCCTTCTTTGGAGCGATACCTTAGTCTATCTGATGGTGACGGCGCTGATCAGCTTTGTTTTTGCTGTCCGACATAATCCGAAATCCAGTGCTCACTGGAGGGAAATCTTCGCTTCTCGGCTCGGGATGGTGACGTTTATCATTATCCTGACCTATGTCAGTGTCGCACTACTCGACTCTCTCCATTTCCGCAAAGCACTGCTACCCACGAAAGAGCACAGTCATCAGCAGGTGTTTTATAGCAACCAGGTCTACAGCGTCCTTGATCTACTACTCGGTGAAATGGGCGACAATGATGAACGAACCTACTCAGCCCCCTTTGCGCTGAAGTCTTTCGTCAAGCAAAACCGATCGACTCACAATGGCGGTACCATCAGAGATTATCCCGTACTCAAACATGCAGGCAACCACTTGGCGTCTCCAGATGATCAAGTGGGCGATATCTCACTCCAAAGCCTGGTGGCAATCGGCAAAGGGTTACTGATCAGTGCGCTTTTCATTGTTTTGCATATCGTTTGGCGTCGCACAAAAAATGCAGAAAAAAGCAGTGAACTCCCCTGGAAAGTCGCCTATATAACACTCACTATCACCCTCTGTTTACTAATATGGCTGATAGAACTCGGCAATCTCTACCATGTGCTGGGTACTGATCAAGCAGGGAACGATACGCTTCACAAAACACTCAAAAGCATTCGCACCGGCATTTTGATCGGCACACTAGCCACGGTCATTATGATACCCATCGCTATCGTGTTCGGTATCTCCGCTGGCTACTTCAAGGGCTGGACAGACGATATCATTCAGTATATCTACGTTACGTTGAGCTCTATTCCTGGCATTCTCTTGATTGCCGCTTCTGTCCTGCTGTTTCAGATATTCATGAACAACAACCCCAGTTTTTTTGAGGTGGGTCTCGAAAAGGCAGACGCAAAATTTCTTGGCCTCTGCTTTATTCTTGGCGTAACCAACTGGGCAGGACTGTGCCGGATTCTTCGGGCAGAAACCTTGAAGATCAGTCAGCTGGAATATGTTCAGGCGGCACATGTTTTCGGAGTCAGTCATTGGCGAATCCTTATGCGACACATCCTGCCCAATGTCATGCCGATCATCCTGATTACGTTTGTCCTCGACTTCAGTGGTCTGGTGCTCGCAGAAGCTGTGCTCTCCTATATTGGAGTGGGCATTGACCCCGCCATGGCCAGCTGGGGCAACATGATCAACATGTCTCGAGCTGAATTATCACGCGATCCGGTCATCTGGTGGAACTTGATTGCAGCGATGCTGTTTATGTTCACTTTAGTACTTGCCACCAACCTGTTCTCCGATCTGGTTAATGATGCCTTCAATCCAAAGACCCAAATGGAGGCCAAGGCATGACCAACAATCATCCGTTAAAAAACGGTACAGGACAACCTGTGGATACGACCATCTCCCCACAGAGGGCGCGCCTCTCGGTACTCAATCTCAACGTTCATCTCACTGGACACGGCAAAACCCACATACTAGACGACGTTAGCTTTAACCTGTATGCCGGTGAAATTTACGCCCTTGTCGGTGAGTCCGGTAGCGGTAAATCGGTGGCAGCAACCGCCATCATGCGCCTGCTGCCTGATGCACTGGCCATCACCGGCGGCCAAGTGTTACTGGAAGGTGAGGATCTATTTACCCGAACAGAACAGGCCATGACCTCCGTGCGTGGTGCCCAGATCGCCATGATCTTCCAAGATCCCACGAGCGCTCTGAATCCGGTTCAGCGAATCGGTGATCAAATTGCCGAAGCCCTACACCGTCATGCCATCCATAAAACACAGAGCATTCGGTCGCGAGTCATCGAACTGTTAGCGGAAACGGGTATTCCTAACCCTGAGAGTCGGATTGACTGGTATCCCCACCAACTGTCTGGCGGTCAGCAGCAACGTGTCATGATCGCCATGGCCTTGGCCTGTGAACCTGATGTCTTGCTAGCCGATGAACCCACCACCGCACTGGATGTCACTATTCAAAAACAGATTCTTGAATTAGTCTCTGAACTGACTCAAAAACATCGCCTGGCCGTTCTGTTGATCACGCACGATATGGGGGTCGTCAGAACCACCGCCGACAAAGTCGGCGTGATGTATCAGGGTCGGATTATTGAGGAAGCAAGCTGCGACCATTTTTTCAACCATCCAGCTGAAGCCTACAGCCGTCGGCTGCTTGCCAGCCTGCCAGATATGACAACCTACCTCTCGACTACGCATGACGACATCCTGCTCAGCCTCCGTGACATCAAAGTTTATTTCCCCATTCGTCGCGGTATCCTGCAGCGCATACATGATCATACTCGTGCGGTAGACGGTATAAGCCTAGATATCAGACGGGGCGAAACACTGGCACTAGTCGGCGAGTCTGGCAGCGGCAAAAGCACCACGGGCCGTGCAGTGTTGAACATGGACAGAGTGAGTGCAGGCAGTATTCATTTTGATGGCCAAGACATCACCAATCTCTCCCGCCGAGCTATGCTGCCACTTAGAAAACGGATTCAAGTGATCTTTCAAAGCCCTTATGCCTCTATGGACCCACGTATGACCGTGGGCGAAATTATTGAGGAAGGCATGATCTCCCTGATGCCGGAACTGAAAAAAACCCACCGCATGGAACGCATTGAGTCACTGCTCAGACAGGTGCAGATGGAACCAGAACACCGACTTCGCTACCCTCATGAATTTTCCGGTGGACAGCGTCAGAGAATCGCCATTGCCCGAGCATTGGCTGTTCAGCCGGATCTAATTATCTGCGATGAACCCACCAGTGCATTGGATGTCTCCATTCGCGCAGATATTCTGGAACTCTTGCTGAACCTGCAGAAAGACTTGGAAGTTTCCTACCTGTTCATTACCCATGATCTCTCCATTATTCCTCAGATGGCACACAGTGTGGCAGTGATGAAAGAAGGAATCATCGTGGAACAAGGCAAGACTGAAGACGTTATCACACAGCCACAGCACGCTTATACGAAAGCGTTGTTATCGTCTTCACCGATCACGTCATATCAAACAAAATAGAGCACGCCCTGCAACCTGCAATAAGTGCAGCTATGGAGACGCATGTACCATTATGAAACACAACCACCAAGTCTGTTGTAATTTTTCCAATACACAGTTCAGAATGGCAACAACTAACTCACATATACAATCAGTCGATTGCACTTATCGTATTAATTCAGTAGTCTGTGGCCGTCGCTATATTGAAAGGTATAACTTCATTTTTTTTGTGAATCCAAGGTTGAAAATGACGGCAAAAACAACAATATAAAACCAGATGAAATTGAAACAAACTGAGATATACATGTTAAGGTTATCAGAGTTGAATTTTTTTTAATTGATCGCACAAATGGATAGGATCTTCAAATTTTGTTTTTATCTTATCAGCTGCTAGATATGCTGAGGGCTTGCTAAACAATCCACCTCCATTGTCATAAAATTCTCTTAGCGTTATGATTTTGTCTTTGAAACTAGAAACTTCTTGGTCATGACTAAATGATACTGATAAAGATGGCAAGCAATAATCATCAAATATGGAGAGATTGAATAACTTTATAAGTTCATCACAAATTTCTTTATATTTTAATCCATCACCGTGTAAACCAAAAGATGCAAAATAGGGATATTCATCTTTTGTATCAACCACCATAGCATTAAAGCCGCGTCCGGCACCTAAAGGATGTTTTTTTTCATAATCTTTATGGTTGCAAAAATAGTAAATGATTCCTTCTTTAGCAGTCGATGGACGGATCAGTTTTTCTGTATAGTCATCGTTTAACAGCGTAACATCGGTCGATAGATATTTTTCTAGTGGTGTTGAGAAAGCATCATCAAAATTAACGGATAAAGGTGTTTTTTCATTATTTCCGAATGTCTTATTGAATTTTTCTTCACCAACTAATAACAGGATAATATTGTAAAAAGCAATCTCGTAAGCCATGACACAATCTATAAGGCTGAACGTATTGTTTAAGGCTGATAATGCCTCGGTAGCTTCAACATTTTCTGCGAGAACATAGTGATACTGGCCCAACTTATTCATGAATGGTTTCTGTTTATAGATATCCATAGGTGGACAGGTTAGCGTTATTAGTTTTATTAAATTACTCAGAACAGTATTTTTAATCAGTCCATGACTTTTGAATTTATCTTTATAGGATTGTACATATCGACAGCAGTCTGTCACATACATTGGACCAGAGTTAATGGTTGCTATAAAAAGTTCATCTGCGGGGCTATCTGATGCGATTAATTCCTCCAGTTTCATGGTGCGCTTGTAATAGTTTTTACAAAAAATAGAGAAGTTTTCGGATACCAGTCTGTTTATATCCCTTTGAGTGGTTTCACCTGAAAATATTGAATGAATAGAATGACTTTTTGGTGATTTCTGTATTTTTCTTATTTTACCATCGGGTAATATATCATGGGTAAGAGTATCTGTTTTTGTTGTATTACTCAGAGCCTCCTCATTACTTGTTGGAGCAATAGAAAAATTGAAAGACGTTTTGTTTGTCTTATTTAAATCAATGCTATTATCTGTTGTGTCAGGAACGGCTGTGGTGTTATGAACGATAGTTGTTTCCATAATAATTTCTTCCATAAATAAATAAAATAAAATAAATAGTAGCTATATGTAGAATTTCTGAGTCGAATTATTTAATAATATCTGCCTCACTGTCTATGTTATGAGAGCTTCACTCAGTAAAAAAGTTCAATTAATATCATCTGGCAATTTAAATGGATCCTGAATCCGTAACTTCAAAGAAAAAGAAAAATAATTAACTTAACCCCAGATAGGACAAGGCCTAACAGGTAGTTATCGGAATATGCTTTGTGTTGATGGCTTGGCCATTAGACTCAATCGGCAGACAACTCGCCAGATCAAGATAATAAAGGCTTTCACCGTAGTCCATGGTGT
>JAGLCE010000156.1 GCA_023146365.1 Endozoicomonadaceae bacterium | reverse complement strand
TTAGCTACAGACTTCTTAGCTACAGATTTCTTAGCTACACATTTCATAGCTACAGATTTCTTAGCTACAGATTTCTTAGCTGCAACTTTCTTGGTAGCGGATTTCTTGGTAGCGGATTTACTAGCGGTAGTTTTTTTCGGTGTGGCTTTCTTGGCGGTGGACGTACGAACGACAGCCTTCTTAAGTGTGGCTTTCTTGACTACTGTCTTTTTTGTTGCATGTTTATTTTTGACTTCCATTTCTAGCTTTTTCATGGCTTTCTCCTTAGCGCTTGCAAGCTTGGATCATTACCTAACATCTCAGTATTACTTCCAGAAACTGTCGTCTGTCGTAAACATCCAGTCCACAACCTACAACAGCATCTCCGGCCTTTAACCCACCCGATAATTATCAGGCTAGTTTAAACTTTTCGACAATATCGACATTACCTCAGCTCCGTCAACACTATCTATCGCTTCTCAACTTATTTTAATAATAACTTTTTCACCAAAACACAACAACTATATTTAAATATCTCTACATCTTCAATCTTTGCGTTTATTATATCGCTCAAATCATACACCTTAGCTTCTTCTTTGTATCGTTATTAGAAGCTTGACCATTTTTAATATCCTACCCTTCTCCAGCTCTTCCACTATCAACTTCTTATAAGCAATATTCAAATGAAATCATCAACATTTCCATATCAACTGAATCATTCACTATAAGAGTAGACTAATTTATACCAATATTGTACATAAGTATAAACCACCCATAAGAATATATACAAAAAAACTCAACTAGCCTTTTATTCTTCACAATATATTTGTTCAAATAATTGACTCTACCAAGAAAATTAAAGCAAAAAAATCTATATATAAAGCAAAAGCTGTTAATTAGTATTTCTACTGGCCGAGGCATTATAAAAATACGAACACTATTATTTGTAGATTTCAAGATCCCCAAACCCATGAGTATGAGTGTCAATATTACGTTATTATCCCTACGATAATGGCCTTCTAAACTTGCCTTTATCATAAAATTGAACAATGATACCTCGACCTTCCATTCTCGGAAGGGTCCTTCAACCTGGAAAAAGAGAGTTCGATGAAGCTTAACACGATTATAGTCGCACTAATTCTTGCCAGCACAGTTAGTATCACAGTGCAGGCAAAAAGTACAACGTCATTAGATTCGGACAGCGCCAAGTTAAGCTACAGCCTTGGTGCCATGCTTGGCGAGCGTTTAAAAATCGACTTTGACGATATCGATCTTAAGGCACTCTCCCGCGGCATTGAAGATGCGATTTCTGATAAGAAACTAGCACTTGATCGGAATAGCATGACTTCACTCCTCCAGAAAGCCCAGCAAGATCAATCTGAAAAAGTACACAAAGAGATGCAGGAACAGGCTCTGAAAAACCAAGAAAAAGCCAATAAGTTCCTAAAAGATAACCGTAAGAAATCCGGTATTGTGACAACAGATTCTGGACTACAATATAAAATTATCAAAAAAGGTAAGGGTCCGACAGCATCCCCAGGAGCCGAAGTCACTGTTCACTACGAGGGAAAGACACTGGATGGAAAGATCTTCGATAGTTCCTTCGAGCGAGGCGAGCCTGCAACGTTTAAAACCACTCAAGTAATCCCCGGCTGGACGGAAGCACTACAAGTGATGCCTGAAGGCTCCGTATGGGAACTGTATGTTGATTCCAACTTAGCTTATGGGCCAGGTGGCATCCCAGACCGCATCGGACCTAACGAGCTCCTAACATTCAAAGTCGAACTGATTAAGGTCGAAAAACAAGCAACCAAATCAGTAAACTAAAAAATATGCTTGCCTACAGATAAAAAAACTATCCGCAGGCAAGCATAAATAAAATGAGACCTTTGCACGAGAGATTGAACATTTAAAGCCAGAGTTTGAGATCCTAGATTGCCACAATAACTAACACATTTGGAGTGGATTTGAGAGCTAACTGCTCTTAGGCTGTAGTTCTCACAAAACAATCCAGGTGACCATATAGGAAACCAACTCTACCAGACTCAACCCATCTGTGGGCTAGTATGTTTGGCACGCAGGATTGGTGATTACCTACACCGTTCCAATAAAGCGATCTCCTTGTAGCTGAAACGCTGTCCTCCTGGTGCTTATGATGCAAGGTAGCTCATCGAAATGGCTTGCAGCGGCGTAAGACAACAACCAAATTCCATAACAGAACTAAACCATTTATCGTCTGATAAAGAAAAACCAATGGTGCCACCTTCTCACACGCAAAGGAAAACGTTATCGGCAACGTAAGGGTGTGGAAGCTTGCGCCCACTTAATATCTAGTCGAGTGGATACTGATGAGTGTCCTGACTGCCTAGATTTGAAGGAAGAGGTCGGTCACGGAGGGGATACCGTTCACGGCCAATATGGGTATCTTGTGACGCTGACCGAGCGTGTCTCGAAACTTCTTTTGACAGCCAGAGTTAAAAATAAGACCAAAAAAGCATCATCAAAAAGATGCTCAGACCTTATAAGAGTCTCTGTAAGACCATTACGTTTGATAACGGTGGAGAGTTCGCAGACCACGCAAGCATTAAGCTGTAAAAACTATTTTGCCAAGCCATACCACTCATGGCAACGTCGATTTAACGAGAATACTAACGGCCTGCTACAGTGATTCTTCCCAAAGGGAATGGATTTCTCTTTCCGCTCCCCCTACTCTCTATAAATTAACCCGTTACCGAGAGGCGACAACTATCCTGACACAGGGGGATAAAAGCCTTAAACTACTTTAATCCGATTGAGTTTTTATCGGGAAAGAGTGCGTCACTTATGCTGGCAATCTAGGGTCACTGGTATTATGGTGAAGTTTGAATAAACATTTACGACCAGCCAAAGCTCTATTCAGACTAGGAGCCTGTCGGACTTAGCCGACCGTAGCGAGAAAAAGTCCGGTTTGAGTTAGTTTTTATGCTGATTCGAAGCGAATAGTGGTTCAATTCAACGAAAAGCAGCATAAAAAATGGCCAAATTAGGCTTTTTCGTAGTAGGTTCGTGGTAAGTCCGACAGGCTCCTAGGACTGGATATGCTTCGTAAAGTGTTGAAAAATGGATGTTCGAGAAAAATGATCAAATAGACTTCCAAGCTCTGCTTCAAGTTTTGTTTCGTATATAGGTCTCAATGTTCATTAATATCACCTATTTTTCACCCTCTTAGGGGTCTCAAAAATGGACGATTACACAGTTAAATTTACAGGCTCAACAGATTTATTACACGAGCCATCCAGAGCTTCAACTAACTGATCTTCCAGAAAAAAACGCTCCTCCAGACACTCTCCCAGCTTTGACAAGGCCGCCTGTAACGACTGTATATCACTGAATTTATCAATACCATCATTGAAGTCCAAACAAAATTCTGTAGTCTTCTGAATAGAGTTCAAAACCGTTGAAGCGCATGTTAACGCTTCATTATCATTCACATCAGAGACACTTCTCTGAAGCTGTTCATAGATTCCAAAATGTCCGGCCGATACATAGTCAACAAGCAGCTGACAAAAGTGCCTCATTTTCACAGAGAAAGGACGATCATCCACCCGCAACGGCTCAATACCACTTAATGAACAATAAAACACCAGTAACTCCTGTCTCTCATTCAGCCAGCTATCGACCTGCTCTGACACCTCTCCCCAGCCATCTCTAGCCGACTTGCAATCTTTCAGCATTATCTTTCCCCTTTACTGTTAACGTCGCTCTTACAGCCAGTAATAATGGAAAGGCCATCCATTACAAATAAGATGACTTTAAGTTATTAGATTACGGCAGTACGCTACCACTCGGCAAGAAGTTTATTGAGAATAATGCATTTTTAGGGCATTAATACTAATAGCTTTCTCCAAAAATCTTCTTGTCGATAAAAGACATGAATAACAAAACTAAATTTATTTTTATTATTTTTTGAATCCGCCACCTCAATCAATAAATATTATCAGAACTCAATATTCGCACAAGACCTACAAGGCAAAATAGATCCATTTCACTATTTCATCTACGGAATGGATTGTGGCGAGATGAAAAATAGAACAGTCTTAAACCAAATTATATACCCCCACAGCTGAGCCTGTATTTCATCGGATATGCCATAAATCAGCAAACAACTCTCAATAAAACCCTACGCTCTATTAACAAAAGGCATGGCATTCACAATATTGAATTGATTCGAACATACCGCCTAGATTGCCAGCATAAGTGACACACGCCAAATTGTACGGCTGTACGGCCTGTCTGCTGCGCTCACAAGACTTTTTCTGGGCCTGTTGTTACCGCAGTAGTAGCCTCGATCACCGGCATTGCGTCACAGCTCTCGGTTTATCGTGGATTGGCTCACGCCAGTGGTATCGGCTGCGCCTATAACTCTCTTGCTTTAGAGATCGTTGTACGTCGATTAGGCTATTGGAAGCTATCTTTTAGCGCAGAAAACAACGATTAATCTACAGGCAGTTAGCCACTTTCTCTATCCCATCAAGTTATGCAGTTAAAGCTTGAATCCAAGGTCTGATGATCAGAGAAAGTCATTAGAAACCAGTTCTTCTGGAATTTCAGTGTGCTGTTTTAAATAAATGATGGATCGTTTAAAAATAAAAATTAAATTCCGAGTCTCATTAGGTGTTCTTATGCACGAAAAATCTGGCTATAATCTGGAACTCACGGATTCAGGTCAAATTATTACTGTGTCAATGTGACAGTAATAAATCAAGCGTTTCAAAAAACACTTAAAATAAAAAACCCCGTAAAAACGAGGCATTAAGACGATCTATTGGATTATAAATTCAATCTTTTAATATGATAGAAGTTAGAACGGGATATCATCATCGAAACTATCAAAGCCACTTGCCACCTGATCAGGCTGCGGCTGACTTTGGGGCGTTTGCTGGGGCGCACTTTGCTGAGAATTGCCACCGAAATCACCTTGCGGTGGCTGTTGTTGCGGTGGCTGTTGTTGCGACGGCTGTTGTT
>JAGLCE010000155.1 GCA_023146365.1 Endozoicomonadaceae bacterium | reverse complement strand
ACCATCAGGCGAGACCCAACAATTATAAGTTTTACAGCTATTATATTTAAGCGATTTTCTGTTTGTGCTACGGGGCCTGATCAATCTTTATCATCGAAACACAATTGCGATATTGAATTAATGAGTTTCGAAAAACGTATGGTTAAAACATATAAACCGGAGCAGGGGTCTGCCGATAGGGAAATAAAATTTCAGACTCCCCTCTTCATGATGCTGTCGAACAAGGCTCTTTGAGAAAAGTCAAAAAGTTACTTAAGGCTAACCCCAAAAGTATTGATGCGCTTGATGATAACGACAATACTCCACTCCATATAGCCGCTTCAAAAGGAAATTTGGCTGTGTTAATGTACTTGTTGCAACAAAATGCTTCGGTTGATGATGGGAGTTATAATTATAGAACCCCACTTCATTCGGCTGTTGATTCTGAAAAAGTGAATATAGAAGTGGTCAAGTGTTTGGTTGATAATCAGTCTGATGTTAATGCTAGGGACGGTGACAATGCCACCCCTATCCAGTTGTGTTTATCATCTGTTGATAATGTGCGTGTAGACGTGATTCTGGCAATCTAGGGAATACTTGTTGGGTAATGGTGCTGATGTTAACAATAGGGCGGAATCAGATGTTACTCCCCTTCACCTGGCTGCCTTACAGAATGATGTTAAAGTGATTGAATTATTGATAGAAAATGGTGCTGATATTGAATTTGATAAAGTCGAGTTGACCCCCCTCGTATTAGCTGTTAAAACGGGAAAATTGAAGGCGGCCAACTGTCTGTTAAAGGCTGGTGCGAATGTTAATGTTCGAAATGATCAGGACGAGACTCCTCTCATGCTAGCTGTTCTTTCGAATGATGTGGAAATGGTTCAATGTTTAATAGATAATAAGGCTGATGTCAACGCCCAGTATGTTTATGGTGATTGTAAAGAGAGTATCCTTTCTATTGCTCTTAAAGTGAAAGTATCCGATAAGATAATAAAGAAGCTGATCAGTAAGGGGGCGAGTCGCTAATTAGGTGGAGTTTAGTGGTTAAACGAATTGCGCAAGTGCCTGATGGAATAAGTAAAAATAGGTCAGTAGAAAACGGATTGCCGATGTATAGGAAGAGCTTGATGACGTGTTGTGAAACAGTTTTAATTAGCAAATCAAATTTCAAAATCAACTCTGTCATAGCATCGAGAGCCGACTCATTGAGAGTATGAGCCAGCCATGTTCTCATAGAATATACGATCAAAGGTTTTTCCAAGGAAGATGAACGTTTAACATAGGTCGATAAGTGGGACTGCTTGGGTGAATGATTGAAGCGACCCCCCCCCGTAGCGAGTGGAATCGATAATGAAGCAAAAGCCGGATATTCTCGAAGTCGAGGAGATTGCTCGTTCAGCACTGTTCCGAGTGGAGCAGATAAAACTGCGTTTTAGCAATGGAGTCAAGCGGACCTATGAACGACTAGGCAGACATCATTCTGGGCATCAGGCTGTGATGGTTGTACCGCTGTTGGATGATGATCGTTTTGTGATGATCGATGAGTATGCAGCGGGTATGGAGAGTTATCAGCTATCACTGCCTAAAGGGCTGGTGGAGCCTGGTGAAGACCTGCTTGCTGGTGCGGAGCGGGAGCTCAAAGAAGAAGCGGGATACGGTGCTGATGATCTCAAGTACCTGACCTGTTTCACGCTCTCGCCTAACTACATGTCCCACAGTATGCATGTGGTACTGGCTCGTGATCTTTATGAAGAAAAACTGGAAGGTGATGAGCCGGAGGATCTGGGCGTTCATATCTTTTCGTTTGATGATCTGCCACAGTTGATTGCACGAGAGGATTTTAGTGAGGCTCGGGTGTTGGCTGCGCTCTATATGGTGCGGGACATGCTAGCAGAATGATTCATTGAATTGATCGGTTTATATCAAGGTGAAATCCCGATGTCAGGCATCTGTTTGGGTTATTAAACCTTATCAAGATAAAACAATAACAATACTGCCTGTTCTGATCGCAGGTCTGACAGGAGGATCACAGAATGGCAGCCACAGCGGAATACTTGCAAACCAGCGAGAAAGATACAGCGCTTATGCAATCAGTGTTAGCGGCTCAACAAAAAGCCTATCGTTCCAATCCCATGCCTGCAGTCGAAGAGCGCATCGCTAACCTAAAGAAGCTCAAGCACGCCATCCTGAGCCATCAACATGCCATCATCGAGGCGATCAACAAGGATTTTGCCGGTCGTTCCCGCAACGAAACCCTGTTCGCAGAAATCATGCCGATTGCTCAGGGTATCAATGACACCATCAAGCGAGTTAGGCAGTGGATGAAGCCGAGCCGCCGCCGTGTCGGTCACCATCTGCAGCCCGGTTGTGCGCGCGTGGTTTACCAGCCGCTCGGTGTCATTGGTATCATGGTGCCCTGGAACTATCCGATGCAGCTGAGTGTGTTGCCACTGGTGGGCGCACTGGCTGCAGGCAATTGCGTCATGATCAAGATGTCGGAATTCACCCCTAATACTGCCGAATGCTTTGCTCGGATCATGGTCGATACGTTTCCAACAGAACTCGTTGCAGTGCTCAACGGTGATGCAGAAATGGCCGCTGCATTCTCAACACTGCCATTGGATCATCTGCTATTCACCGGTTCCGCTCAGGTAGGCAGGCGCGTTATGCGTGCTGCTGCGGAGAACCTGACGCCGGTAACGCTGGAACTGGGCGGGAAATCACCGGCTATTATAGGGGAGGATATTCCGCTAGAGGATGCAGTAGAACGTATCTGCTTTGGCAAGTCCATCAACGCCGGTCAAACCTGTGTTGCACCGGATTATGTCCTGTGCCCACGGGACAAGCAGGATGCTTTCATTGAGATTTATCGCAAGGTATTCAACCGTATGTATCCGCAACTGGAGGGGAATCAGGATTACACCAGCATCGTCAATGAACGTCAGCAGCAGCGTCTGCAGCAACTGGTGATTGATGCACGAAGCCAAGGTGCCACGGTCGATGTGATTGGCGAGAATAGCATTGCTGACGGCAGTCGACGGATGCCTTTACATATCCTGACGAATGTCAGTGATGAGATGTTGGTCATGCAGGAGGAGATCTTTGGGCCGGTCATGCCGGTAGTGCCTTACGACTCCTTGGCAGAGGCGCTGGAATTTGTCCGCGACCGTCCGCGACCACTGGCACTTTACTATTTCAGTTATGACAAGCTGACACAAGAGTATGTGCTGAACACCACCCATTCTGGGGGTGTCTGTATTAACGATACCCTGCTCCATGTGGTGGTTGACGATATTCCATTCGGTGGTATTGGTCCTTCCGGCATGGGGCATTATCACGGTCATGATGGTTTTCTGACTTTTTCCAAGGCGAAGGGTGTACTCATAAAACAGACATTTAACGTCGCGAAATTTATCTACCCTCCTTACGGTGGCAAGTTGCAGCAGCTGATTCAAATGCTGTTCATTCGCTAATAGAGCATTCATCCCTCTGGCTATCTAACTTTCTTAATTGTTAAACGATACCGATGCTTTTTTCTATTAGCACCATGCGTCGAATCACCGAGCTGAATCCGTGACTTCAAAACAGAAATAATTGCTTTAACCCCCAGAGAACAGGGCTTAAGAGGTAAAATACACCTCTCTGAGTATTTCACTGGCAGGGTCAGTTGTTCTCGTTCCCACGCACCTGCGTGGAAACGAGAAATTATGATCCGATAAAGAGAGACCAGAACAGCGGCCTCTATGAATGAAGACGAATGGCAAGTTGACTTAGTTTCTCACTGCATGACAAACTGCATCAGTTTTTTCTACTGACATCATTTAGGAACCAAGGCGGTCTCTATCCGTGAATAAAAATGTATGGGAACCCTGTTATTCACGTATTTTTTGAAATAAGATGGGTCGGATAAAAAGCGACGTGGGTATGTCGCTCGTCGTACATCATAACAAGCCTGACGATTCCTAAATTGGCAAGGAAGGACGGTAGCGTGTTTGAGATTAGGCTAACAACAGGATTTATAAGGGTATGCTTGATGCGTCTTGCCCTGTCGACAATCTGCTTCAAAAAGGGTATGAATTCTTTTTGTGAGTGCTGAGAACCAATGCGCAGATCGCAGCCAAGAGACCAGCCTTCCTGCCCCATATAGGCTGCAACCGGTGCAGTGCGCCATCATGCCCTTTGTAGGTATAGGCAACACCTTCCTTTTTGGTAACGCTGTTGTCCATGGGAAAAACATCAATATATAGGGCAATATGATGCTGTTTGTCTAACCGAGTCGGAAGGGGGCTGTGACGGGGGCATCCAGATTAACAACAACCTCAGCCAGACTGTCATTAATGAGAGGCATCAGTGCAGAAGTATCTTCATCAAACCTTTGGCGTAACCGACTGGATGACGGAATTTGCCGAATGCCCAGTCATCATTGCGAATATTTTCTATCGCATCAAAATCGCTTTTACCTGTCGCCAAAAGAGCACTGACTGTTCTAATCAACTCAATATTGGGAATGCCGTGCCTTTTGCTAACAGAACGCAGGGTTTTCTTGAGTGGTGTTTGTTGATTTATGGCATAGCCGATGAAATAAAGACCCGCTGTCGAGGTATAAAATTCGGTGTCAGATTGTTATATTTTAAATTTCACAAAAACTCACCCTGCCAGTGAAATACTCAAGGGGTATTTTACCTCTTAGGCCTTGTGCTGTCTGGGGGGGGGCAATTATTTTTGCTTTGAAGTCACGGATTCAGGTGAAAATTTAAAACATTATGCAGTATGTACAAAAACTTTTTCAATTATTAGATAAAAAAACAAACACTACTTATTTTGGTTAGTGATGTTCTCTATTTTTGTGTCGCTAGTGGAAACAATTAGTGTTTCAGCTATTATGGCGTTTATTGATATAGCCACAAATTTTGATAGTATTGCAAGCAATAAATATTATCAGATATTATTTATTTTTTTTGGTTTTTCTGAAGAACTTAATTTTGCAGTAGCTTTTGGTTTTGTTTTGCTTGTATTTTATGTTTTTAGAGGCATCATTAATTTAATATACACTTACTCTTTATCTTATTTTGCACAAACCATGGGTGCAAATTTTAACAAGAAAATTTTTAAAACTTACTTAGCTATTCCTTACCAGTTATATGTGGGGAAAAATAGTAGTTATTTAACAAGAACTATTGTTGTTGAAACAAGTAATGTCGTTAATACTGTAACTGCAGTATTGTTAATGATTTCTGAGACATTTATAATATTATTTTTATATGCCTTAATGTTGTTAGCCAGTTGGAAAATAACGATAGCATTCACATTTATTTTATTATTAAAAGTTATTTTTTTAGCTAAAATAATCACTGCAAAAATAAAGTTAATAAGTGTCAAAAAAAGTTCAATTAGTATTAAGGTTTTTGAGGTTTTAAATAAAACTTTTGGTAATTTTAAACATATCAAACTACAGCGACAAAGTCGCATAGACGAGCTTAAAAACAACTTTAATAACATTTGTGATGCAGAGTTGCCAAGTAGGCACTATATTTGAAACGCTTTTGTCAGTTCCACGGTTGTTTTTAGAGATGGCTGGTTTTGGAATGGTAATAGCTCTATTAATATTTTTACTTTATAATAAACAAGCATACTTTATATCTTGCCAACTTTAAGTATGTTTGTATTGTCTTTATATCGCTTGCTTCCATCGGTTAATCGCATTGTATCAGGCTATAATTCATTGATATATAGGTATAAATCTATTGAAATCGTTAGTGAAGAATTACAAACAAAACAGGAGTTTTTGTCAAGCGAGAAAATTATTTTTGATAAGAAAATTTATTTAAGTAATGTAGATTTTTCCTATCAATATAAAAGCAAAAATGTTTTAACTGATATCAATCTAACAATTACAAAAGGTGAAAAAGTCGCATTTATTGGTGAAAGTGGCGCAGGTAAAAGCACCTTAGTAGATTTAATTATCGGCTTATACCAGCCTAATAAAGGTACAATCAAAATCGATAATGCTATTGTCAATAAAGATAATTTGCAAAACTGGCGTTCGCAAATTGGCTACATACCACAGCAAGTTTATTTATTTGATGGCACCATTGCCGAAAACATCTGCTTTGGTAGAAATTTAGATTCTGCACTATTAGAAGAAGTTCTAAAACAAGCCAATATTTTTGACTTTTTACAAACTAAAGATGGCATAAACACGTTAGTTGGAGAGGGAGGCATCCAGCTAAGTGGCGGACAAAAACAACGCGTCGCTATTGCCAGAGCCTTATACGGGCATCCAGAAATATTAGTCTTAGATGAGGCAACCAGCGCATTAGACGACAAAACCGAACAAAAAATTATGGATGAAATTTATAATATTAGCTGTTGGGTCTCGCCTGATGGTATT
>JAGLCE010000154.1 GCA_023146365.1 Endozoicomonadaceae bacterium | reverse complement strand
ACGTACGCCTTTCGTATAAGCAACTGTAGATTGAATATACGAAGACAGATGAAAGGCTTGCCACATATGCTCTGTAGCGAATTAAAGTACGATGGCGCCATATAGAAACTACTACGCCTTTCACGATTTGTGTATTTTTCACTTAAGTAAACCTGGTCGGGATATAATCAACTTTCCCCTTTATATTCAAAAGGTTGCAGATAGCATTGCAAAACTGCTTATACGTACTACATCTACGGTATATAGACTCAGTGGCTGAGAGATTATAGGTTTACAGCAACGATTTCAAATCAAAGTCCGAGGAGATAATTATTCCCTGGCTACGGAGCCCTGTTGTTGGAATTGGATAAAGCAGTTCATCAAATTTCACGAAATGAGGCATCCGGAAATGTTAACAGGTGATGATGTCAGTCATTTTCTAAGTCATCTGGTCATGAGAAAACACGTTTTTGTTAGCACGCAATAACAGGCGCTGAGTGCATTGGTGTTTCTTTATAAAAGGGTTTTTGGCCACGAGCAAATTTCTATAACTGACTGGCTCAAAGCCCGAAAGCCTAAAAAATTACCGGTGGTTTTATCTGAGGCAGAAGCAAGCCGGATGCTTGCAAACCTTCAGGGTACGCCATGACTGGTGACTCAGTTAATGTACAGGACAGGTTTGAGGCTTAAAGAAACACTACGCTGACGAATTAAGGATGTTGATTTCGACCGAAAAAAGATCCTGGTTCGTGAAGGGTGCTAAAGAGAGAGTGACCCCGCTTCCAAATATTTCTGTGAATGGTATGTATTAGCAGATTGAAGCATCTCGCCAGCTGCACCCACGAGGGCGATTTATCGATTAAATACTCGATAAATCGCCGGTTTACTCATTTTTAGGTACGATTATCCCGCCTCCATGGTACTCGACCTCGAAATAGATGCGCCACGTTTGATAGGATCGACAGTGGCGTGAGCTTTAAATCCATAAGTCGTTTTTAACTTACCATCTGAGGCTCTTTTAACAGTCGCGAGTGTAATTTGCTTCTGGCTCTTGGTGAGAAGAGCTAACTCGTAACAAAGCAATAGCGGTAACATGGGCGATCGGTGAGCGATGAGCGTTCTTTTGCCACTTATAAAAGAGACTACGGGCTTGCTATAACTCGGTTCATGGGTCTTGCCAGCAATGTAACGGTTTATGGACTAGCGGCTATGACCGCAAACACTTGCAAAGGCACTCAGCTTTTACTGTTCTATGGTGTGTCGAAATCATATTATGTGGGATAGGTGCGTCAAAAATTGGTTCGAAGCAGTAGGAATAGTGTATAAAACTGATCATTTACGGTTAAGTGCATGAGTAAGCTTCGTCAGTGGTGACAAAATGGGGGGAATTCAATGATGGTGGCTACAGTCGCTGGTTATACTGAGGTCTCACTGCATGAAAAGAACGCCACAGCTCGCGTCGCGGCCGTCAATGGCAGCATCATCACCATTGAAACCATCGACAAGGATGATGAAAGTCGCCCCCTCGTCAAGAACGAAGTGGTTTACGTTATTCCTAGCCGCAAGCAGAACGAAAGTATTGATGAAATGCTGATGTCTGAAGTGTTGCGAGTTCACGGTAAGTGTGCCGACATTCAGGTCTTCGAAGAGACTCGTGGCGTAGCCGTCGGTGATTACATCGTCCAGACTGGTCAGATGCTCTCCGTAGAGCTGGGACCAGGCATCTTGGGGCAGATCTATGACGGTCTGCAAAACCCGCTGGAAAACCTAGCTCAGCTACACGGCACCTTCCTGCAGCGTGGTGTTCAAGCGCAAGCCTTGAATCGCATCAAAACGTGGTCTTTTGTAGCAAAAGCTCGTCTTGGTGCCATCCTGCGTGCTGGCGAAACCTTGGGCACCGTTCAGGAAGGCCGATTTACCCACAAAATCATGGTTCCATTTGACCTGTCCGGTACCGTCACCGTTGAATGGATTCAAGAGGGCACCTTTACCGTGGATACGGTGGTGGCTCGTGTCCACGACGAGCAAGGCAAAGAGCGTCAACTGAACATGATCCAGCGCTGGCCGGTGCGTCGTTCTATTGCTGAGACCCTGACCAAAAAAGGTGGCAAGACAGCCCGTCACTATCCGACGGAGCCTCTGATCACCCAGCAGCGCATGTTTGATACCTTCTTTCCGATCGCCCGTGGCGGCACTGGCTGTATCCCTGGCCCGTTCGGCGCTGGCAAGACCGTACTACAGCATATGTTGGCGAAGTACTCCGCTGTCGACATGGTTATCATTGTCGCCTGTGGTGAGCGTGCCGGTGAGGTGGTTGAGACCATCGACGAGCTCCCTAAATTGAAGGATCCCAGTGGCGCGGGCTCCCTGATGGACCGTACCACCATCATCTGTAATACCTCATCGATGCCGGTGGCGGCTCGTGAAGCGTCTATCTACACCGGTTTGACTTTGGGTGAGTACTATCGTCAGATGGGCTATAACGTCCTAATCCTCGCTGATTCCACCTCTCGTTGGGCACAGGCGATGCGTGAAACTTCCAATCGTTTGGAAGAGATTCCAGGTGAAGAAGGCTTTCCTGCGTACATTGACTCTGCCATCAAGGGTCTGTACGAGCGTGCCGGTGTGGTCAACAACGAAGAGGGCGAATTGGGCTCTTTGACCATGATCGGTACTGTTTCCCCCGCAGGTGGTAACTTCGAAGAGCCGGTGACACAGGCGACCCTCGCCACGGTTAAATGCTTTTTGGGTCTCTCATACGACCGCGCCTATAAGCGTTTTTTCCCTGCGGTTGATCCGTTGATCTCCTGGTCCCGTTATCTGGATCAGATGAAGCCTTGGTACGATGCCAATCTGACTGCCGACTGGATTCCAATGGTTAATGAGATGCAGAAGCTGCTGGTACGCGGTGACACCGTCAGCCAGATGATGCAGGTAACTGGTGAAGAGGGTGTCACGCTGGGCGACTATATTGAGTTCCAGAAATCCCTGTTTCTGGATATGGCCTACCTACAGCAGGATGCCTTCGATCACATTGATGCCGCTTGCTCCCTAGAGCGCCAGAGATTCAGCTTCGGCTTGATCGTCAGTTTGATTCGTCAGGACTACGACTTCACCGACAAGAACATAGCACGCAACTTCTTCGTGAAGCTGACCGGTCTGTTCAAGAACTTTAACTACGCACACATGGATTCATCCGAATACAAGGACTATTTGAAAAAGGTCGAGAATCTGCGTAATCAGTACGCAGTTAGCGTCGTAGCGGCCTGATAAGCGACGGTTTTCTTAGATTCAATATGTTCATTTAGGGAGTTAACAGCTTTTGATACGATATCAACGTGATGGCAAATGAAATAAGTCAAATCGAATTCATCCGTTTCTGTGTATTCACAACTTCGTATTGAATGGATAGAGCATCTATGTGCTCTCCTGTATAATTCAGTCGCTTTATAGGATATCACTAAAATTTGACTTCAATTCATGTACTGGTTGTATTAAGTCTACTGTTTTCTCTAACTACATTTGGTATTTTTTGAAAGTTGAAGTTAAAACTGATCTGCGGTAGATCATAGACCTCATTGTTCATAGCGAAAGTTTCTATATTTTTGATAAGCTTAAATTGATCGCTGCTCTGTTTTACTATTTCAAAGTTTACTTTAAAATATCTGGGTAAAACGCTATTATTTTCACATAGTGTAACCCATGCATCTTCCCCATTCGCACTTGACGTTGACGTTAAAATACGTAGCAAGCATAAATATTCGAGACTCAACAAATTATTAGCTTCCTCAGCTATTATATATGGCGAATTCAGTAATCCATTGATGGCATCTATACTGTATTCTTTTTCTCTCCACCAGTTAAAGGCAAGCTCAGCTTGATTGTATATCTCAGTTTTCCCAGTTTTTACCGCTGCAGATACTATTTTATGGAAAAGTTTCTTGTCCTTTTTGATAGAATCGTCTTCTTCAATAAACGAATCGTTCTTATCAAGAATTTGCTTAGTCATGTAATACAATTGCGATTTATCATTTGAAGCCTCAGGTGTATTAACAACTACACCATTATCTAATAATAACTCCAGCATTTCTGGCATCATTGGAGGAATCTTAATTTCATCATTTAAATATATTGTATCCACCGTCATAGCAATTGACAATACTGTTCTATTTTGACTGTTTTTTATATTCGGATTGATTCCATGAGACAAAAGCAATTTAGCGTTGATATAATGATTAGATCGACAAATGACATGAAACGGTGTTTCTCCATAATGGTTTTTTATTGTAGTGTCTGCTTTTTTCATTAACAAATACTCAATAATTTTAGTGTTCTGCCCTATACAAACCTTAAAAAGCGGCGCTACGAGGTTCCCGTCTACGCTATTAATACTGACACCTTTCTCTAATAACATGCCTACTATTTCTGTACTTCCAGATAAGCAAGCTAAACCAATTGGCGAACATCTTTGAATATCGTATGCATTTATATTGGGTATATTACGACTCAATAAACTATTAACTAATTCTACATTTCCACATTCGCAAGCCCTAGTAAAAAGTGAATCTATATCGGTATATTTGCTTATATAACAGTTTGCTTTTTTCGTTAACAGATACTCATGCAACTGGGAATGCTCATTTATGAAAGCGTGATGTAGTGGCGTTTTTCCATGTTGATTTAGTGTGTCAATAAAGACACCCTTATTCAGTAAAAACTCAGCCATTACTATGTTTCCATGTACGGCAGCCGTATGAATCAGTGTATCTCCAAATTTATTTTGTTTATCAAAATCGACTTCACTATTAACTAAACAATTAATTATTTCTCTAGATGCACGATGACAGGCTATATTAAAATAAATAAAATTGTCATTAGCATGTTTAATTTTTAATACTGTTTCTGCCAGTTTAATATTGTTATCCTGACAAGCCAAATTAAACAAAAAAATTCGTTGATCAGCATGTAGAATGATTTCATCGCTATTATTTGGCCATTGCTTAAGGACATCTATACAGATATTTTTTATTAGAAATATGAAGTGGTTAGATAGCTTACTCTTTGTTTCACGTATACCTATATTACTCTTACAATAAAGACAAACGTCCTTTGGATTGATGTAATCACGGGTTTCTATCCTAAATTTTGCGCATAACGTTTCTATAGAATCTAATGCAGTGTTTACACAGTCTAGCCCAGTTGATCTACCACCTATGGCACCATCAGGCGATGCTATACTGCTCGTACTCAGAGAATCAGTAGTTACAGGTTTACCCATAAATGATGAGGTGTAATCTATTACCTCTGAGTCGGAAGACTCAGCATTTAATTGACTAGAAGAAAGCCACGTAGGTTTATTAATATTGTTTAATTCCATAATTATCTCTACTGTGTAATTTCCTTGATTAATATGAACGGGGTATTCTGTATTGAGCACCAAAAAATAAAAAAGTTCATGTTTTTTATTTCGCGGAATTCAATCACCAGTGCGACACATCATGATTATTTACATTTCAGTATGCATTCCCACGCAGGAGCATGGGAACGAGAAAGCATGGGAACGAGAAATACGAGAAATACGAGAAACGAGAAATGTTTGAAATTTGGCATCAATTACACTTCGTCTTGGATGCCACTATATTTATCAAATCAGGAGGGGGATTGGAGTTTTTCTACAGTATCAGCACCTCCATCAGCAGCAGTCAACAGCAGAGTGTAGCGCACGAAACACCGCTTTTAACGGTCCGTAGAACCCCTTGTTTAAGTTATAACGTAATAATTATGCTGGCACAGAAGGGTGTCTCTGCATCTAAATTTACGCTGGGAATCCGTTAAAAATATGGATAAATATTAAATCCATGGTCTATGTCAACGTGTAATCTACCTCACTAGAGCGAAGAATAAACAACAAAAAAGCCTTCTTGCTAATACAAGACGGCTTTTTCGAATATGGCGTCCCCTAGGGGACTCGAACCCCTGTTACCGCCGTGAAAGGGCGGTGTCCTAGGCCACTAGACGAAGGGGACGCAGCGTTCTTCGTAAAGAGGCGCGCATTCTATAAACCACTAGCTAAACTGTCAACAATTACAGGCAAATTAACTGAAAAATCAGGTAATTAATTTTTCTCATCCAATGTAATCGATGCCGAGTTAATACAATAACGCAAACCTGTGGGCTGAGGCCCATCAGGAAAAACATGTCCCAAGTGTGATTCACAGGCACCACATACTACTTCGGTTCTCACCATACCCAAACTTCCATCAGTGATAGACTTTATTGCACTATGTTCAATGGGCTGATAATAACTAGGCCACCCACTGCCTGAATCAAACTTTGTCTCGGAATCAAAAAGCCTTTGCCCGCAAGCTCTGCAAAGGTATTCACCCTTTTTTTTGCAGTCCCAGTACTCTCCGGTAAACGCCCTCTCAGTGCCTTTCTTACGGCAAATGCTATAAGCGTTATCTCCCAATAATTCTTGCCACTCTTGTTCAGATTTTTCAATTTTAGCCATTGTTGTAAAACTCCATAAAAATCAATGCTTAGCACGCCATTTATACAGTATACTGTTTGAAATATCTTTATATCTTAGTGCAATGAATATGAAAACAATTCAAAAATCCGACAAGTTAGCCAATGTCTGTTACGACATCCGCGGTCCTGTCCTTCAAGAAGCTTATCGCCTTGAAGAAGAAGGCCATCGTATTACCAAATTAAATGTCGGCAACCCTGCCCCGTTTGGCTTTGATGCGCCAGATGAAATTATTCAGGATGTTATCCGTAATATTCCAGCCGCGCAGGGTTATTCAGAGTCCAAAGGTATTTTCAGTGCACGAAAAGCCATCATGCAAGATTGTCAGCTGCATGATATTTTTGACGTCGATATCGACGATATTATTATGGGTAATGGTGTCAGTGAATTAATTGTAATGGCAACCCAAGCCTTATTAAACGATGGTGATGAGGTTCTTATACCTTCCCCCGACTACCCACTGTGGACAGCTGCGGTCAATTTAGCTGGTGGCAAGCCGGTACATTATGTTTGCGATGAAGAAGCTGATTGGCAGCCTGATGTTGATGATATTAAATCTAAAATCAACAAAAACACCAAAGCTATTGTCATCATCAATCCCAACAATCCAACGGGCGCAGTTTATTCTGAGCAAGTATTAAAAGACCTTGTTAAACTAGCCGAAAAGCACAGCCTGGTTGTTTTTGCTGACGAAATTTATGATCGTATATTATACGAGCAGGCAAAACATATACATTTAGCTAAACTGGTAGAAAACACCCTATGTATTACCTTTAACGGCCTATCAAAGTCTTACCGTCTGGCCGGATTTCGTTCGGGCTGGTTAATTATGTCAGGCCGCAGGCAAGAATGTGCAAGCTATATTGAAGGCTTGAATATGTTGGCATCCATGCGTCTCTGCTCTAACGTTCCAGGACAATATGCGGTACAAACAGCTCTAGGTGGCTACCAAAGCATTAATGACCTTGTACTCCCTAAAGGGCGATTATATGAACAGATGCAAATAGGATACGAAGCCCTAACGGCTATTCCTGGCGTCAGCTGTGTAAAACCAAAAGG
>JAGLCE010000153.1 GCA_023146365.1 Endozoicomonadaceae bacterium | reverse complement strand
TAAATAATCTAATAATTCACTAGAAATGGTTGGAACTATTGTATGATTAATTAGACTTTCACCTAATAAAAAATCTTTCAACCAACTAAATACCCATTCTAATTTTTCATCTTTCATTGCTCGCCAAAGTATGAGATTAACTGAAAAAAACATATTCCTATCAGCTTCGATTGTATATTCACCTTGTAATATCCCACGCAAAGCACCTTTAATTATCTTATAACTGTACAAATCATATTTGGCAGAATACACCCCTTGATCGATCAGTTCTACTCTGGCTATCTTTAATTCATCATACCAGTTGCTATTACTATCATCACAAAAAAAATGGTTATAATTATAAATACATCGGTCAACGTGACAGGGGATTATTTCACATGGAATATTGTCTGATAGTTGATTTATTTTATCTAAAAAATCAGTGTAACTCGGTTGTGATTTCAGATTTTCATTATCACTATTTTCTTTAGCTCTGTTCTCGGCTATTCTGAATTTTGTATATTCCAATAAAGGTGAAATAAAATAATCATTAACTTGTAATAACAGTTTTCGTTGTTTAAATCCTAAATTATTTAAGATAACGCAGTGATACCAGTCATGGATGTAGCTTTGATTGCCAGTCCAGCTATTATCTGATGTTTCTAATGATTTAACATCGGGAAATTTTAAAGCTATTGGGTGCATCTCTTTTTTTCTTAACTTTAACAGATCATTCCAATTCCCATAACCAAATGTCGGTTTCATTTGAATATTTTCATCGGAGTTTTTATTTTGAATAGCATTATAGACATTATAAAAAGAGCAAATAGTTAAATGTACTTCGCATTTAATCGTATCTTCATTGTTTATACAAATAGACATATAAGGAACGATTCTGCTTTTAGCAAAAAAACAATTGATATATAGTAGATTAACAAGACGTGGTGATTCACGTGTAGTCGTCAAAAGCATGTTATCTATACCATGTTCTATGACAGCACGTAGTTCGTCACATGGACGAAACAATATTTCATAGATTGCTTCATTCAGATTATGCCATCCAATGGTTTCATTTTTCTTCGATTGGTGTTGTATTTCAAATGATTTTACATGTTGAGCAACATCCTGCTTATATAGACTTCTGTATGGATGATACATGAGTGAGACACTCAGCCAATGATGACGTTCTAAAAATTGCATATCTGAAAGTTTGTTGTTTTTAAAAGCCCAGTAGATGACTCTATAAGTATCTATATTCATATAGGTTGACGATGCTGGACCTTCACTATTAAGTGCGATAAATTTATCTTCATAGGTCTGATCATTAGCTATATCAGATAATATCTTTTTTTCAGCGTCACTTATATAATGCTCTAGATATTCTAATACTCTAGAGGTTGATACTGCTGATACTTCTGAAGAACGACAGGATCTATTTAGCGTTCTAGATAAACAGAATTCGGCGGATAGTTTTCCTTCTGAGATTGGGCATGACGAATGTAGCATGCTGTTAATTTCAACGGGCTGATTGTTCAATCCTAAATTATGCATACTCGTCGTATTGCATGCAATGCAATCTACTCTTATTCTCTTTCTACTAAAACGAGTCAATAAAAATCCGTTTTTTGTCATATCTTTTACATATTTATCGTTCTTTCTTTTAAGCAATGAGTGATTTTTAAATGTCGCTTCTCGCTGCGAGAAGGTGAGTCCAGAGAGTAGTCTAACCGGTAGATCTACCTTAACTATTTCATGGTTAAATTCGCAGACCATCTTTATCTTTTTAGATTTCGAATAATTAGAATATTGTTCAGCTACCTCATGAGTAGCAACGCTGCCTTCTATCATATTAATGGTATTTATCATTGACTGTAATTCCTTACTTTTTAATTAATTATTCCTTCCCCTCAGTTAGGTAACATAATAACAATTAAGTTCCTTTAGCCGCTTTTTGGACTCCACATAAGCATAAACGACACACGTTTATCTAAAAACAACCGTTCATCGTTATGCATACGTCGCTTGAGCTACTGAACCAATTTAAGGATGACAATACGCCTATCTGACGCATTTTTATTCCACTGATTATTTACCAAAAAAAGCAATTTTCAGAACCAATGTTATACCTCCATGAATACCTTTAATCTCATCCTGATGAGTATAACCAACGTTTCAAGGCTATTGCTATCGAAGGCGACTGGAATGACTGGAGCTGAGTTATTGCGACAACTGACAAGAAGCAAATATTTTAATCACCCTGAAACCTTCCAATGGTCGATGCCCAACTATCCTGTGTTTTTATGAATGACTTAATCTGGCTAAAGAATGAGAAGTCGTATCGGCTTTTTTTTTGTGGAGTCTCCACCAGTGGCAACGCACTTTTATCCTCACTGCTAAAATCCACACGTTATATTGTTTAATGATTGTTGTTGTAAAAAAGACAATGAACTTGCTTGAATTACGATGGTCAATCAAATTGTAACGAGGTTCACAATGCAGAGTAGAGCGGACAATTTATAACTGAGAAAATCGATCATTATGTGTAAGAAGATGTGGACGTATTTATAATCGCTTTTTTACAGGCCTACATTTGGAGAAATATATGGACAATCAAACCATCAAACCATCAAATTGTCGATAAGATCCTCATGCTCATATACTTGGAATAAAAATCGTTTCAATAAAGCATCTACGATGATGAATGTCCTTAAGTGTATAAGAGCGTTCGCCTATGGAGTATTTCGTGACATAACCGGTGTTTGCTAAGAAATCCTCTGCTGCGCCCAACTCCTGCGGTAAGCTCCAAAGCTTTTTCAGCGCAGGCTCAATTTCTTTTTTATCGTTCGGCGCTTGGCTCATATGCTCGCTGACGACCAGCATAGTATCGGTATCGACACTGGCCTGGGCGTTATAGCATTGCTCAAACCCGCCACCGGAGACGGGCATGATTCGAGACTCCTCATCGGTTAAGTTGACCTGATCCTTGGCTTTGGGTCTGGGCTGTGGCGGTTTGGGCTCCGATCCGCGAGGCTTTTGCCCCGCCTTTTTCTGCGCTTCTCGCTTATCCGTTTTCTGCTGGTACTCAGCTTGCTCGTGCTCAAAGCGCTCCTGGGCGCGAGC
>JAGLCE010000152.1 GCA_023146365.1 Endozoicomonadaceae bacterium | reverse complement strand
AATCAATAAGTCACGGATTCAGGTGGGTGTGTAAAGATAATCATCGACACGTCGTTGGTGGCCCTGGTTGGCATGCCTATTTGCCAGATGAGCATGCCTCATTCATTATTGATCCCCAGTGGGAATGGAATAATGACCATAACGCTCCTTAATTTTATTTCTCGAGAAGCCGCTTATGTTGAGCATCTAGCAGTCCGACAGACTGCTAGGTATTGATGATCAAGCTTAACGTAAGGACTGCCGAAGCAAGCTTCTACCCTCACCGCATGATTAATCCTGGATGATAATTGATGATCGCTGAAGCCTGTTGGGTGAATGGTGAGTCCGTTTCGGATATACCGGTAACAGACAGAGGCCTAGCTTATGGTGATGGCGTCTTTGAAACGATAAGAGTGGTTGCCGGAGAGGTGACATTGGCGGATTATCATTGGGATCGCCTTGTTGCTTCCTGTGAAAGGCTGGGTATCGCCGTTGATATTACTGTCGTGCAGCGGTCCGCCCGTCGTTTTCTTGCAGGCAGGGAAGTAGGTATTCTTAAAGTGATTGTCACCCGAGGAAGTGGTGGCCGCGGTTATAATCCGAAGGAGTGCGACAGTCGACTGATCCTTTCATGGCATAATCTTTCGGTATACCCTGCTACGCATTGGATTGAAGGCGTTGAACTCTATGCCTGTTCATTACGGCTTGCTCTTCAGCCGGCACTGGCGGGTATCAAACATCTCAATCGCTTAGAGCAGGTGTTGGCGCGTGCTGAGTGGGACGATGACCGGTATGCGGAGGGTTTGTTGCAAGACCTAAATGGTCATCTGGTTGAAGGTGTCATGAGTAACCTCTTTCTGGTTAAATCTGGTATTTTATGTACGCCAGATTTGAAATTGTCGGGTGTTGCAGGTGTCATGAGGCAATGGATCCTGGATACTATGCCGAATCGTGGAATAACGACGAAAATAAAAGCAGATGTCTCGTTGCAGGAGTTGCGTCAAGCGACTGAGGTATTTATCTGTAACAGTGTGAACGGTGTTTGGCCAGTGTTGGCATATGCAGGTATGCAATGGATGCCAGGTTCGGTGACTCGGCAGATTCAGTCTGCCGTTTTTGGAGTTTTGCATGTCTGAGAACCATACACTTCGCAAGTCATTGCTTGTTGTTCTCTTGCTGATAATAACGTCCATTTTGATCGCAGTGCTGTCGTGGAGTTCGCTGATGGCTTATCTTGATGAGCGAGTCAGCACGTTTAATGAGGATACGGTGTTTGTTGTCCATGCTGGAGAATCTTTTGGAAGGGCGAGTCGTAGACTTGAAAAACAGGGTATTTTGCAGTCACCTGATCTCTTCATGCTCTATGCCAGAGTGATCGGTAAAGATACTGATCTCAGGGTGGGTGAGTACCTTGTCAAATCAGACACTACGGTAGGAGGGCTGCTGGATCTACTGACCTCTGGCAGAGTCATGCTGCATAGTGCAACGTTGATTGAGGGTCGCACACTGGAAGAGAATATTGCCCTGTTAGCACAGAATCAGAAGATGGTGTTTGAGCTTGAGGGTTTGAGTGGACAGGAAATACTTAAAAAACTGGGCTTTTCCGATGAGTTTGCGGAGGGCATGTTTTTTCCTGATACCTACTATTTTGAAGCCGGTGATACCGATACATCGATTTTGCGAAGAGCATATCTACGCATGCAGAAAATATTGGCCGTAGAGTGGGGCAGAAAGGCGGATGGGTTACCGTATGACTCGCCTTATCAAGCCCTGATTATGGCTTCGTTGATTGAGCGTGAGACTGGTGTACCTGAAGAGAGAGGGCAGATAGCCGGTGTGTTCGTTAGACGTTTGAAGAAGAAAATGCGACTGCAGACAGACCCGTCGGTTATCTATGGTCTTGGCCGTGATTATAAGGGTAATCTGACCCGAAAGCATTTGAGAATCTATACGCCGTTTAACACTTATAAAGTGAAGGGATTGCCTCCTACTCCTATCGCATTGGTGGGGCGTGAATCTATTCGTGCAGCATTGCATCCTGAAAAGGATGACACCTTGTATTTTGTTGCCCGAGGGGACGGTTCTCACCAGTTTTCAAGAACACTTGATGAGCATAATACTGCTGTTCGGAAGTACCAGTTAACCCCACGTCAGGGATATCGTAGTTCGCCCTGGGTAACCACGGAGTAAAGTGAGTTCATGTTCGGTAGGCAATACCCCGGTTTTTTCATAACAATTGAAGGTGGTGAAGGGGTCGGCAAAACGACCAGTAGCACTTATATCAAGAGCTGGCTTGAGCAGCATGGTATGGATTATGTGCACACTCGTGAGCCTGGTGGTACACCATTGGCTGAGAAGATCAGGGAGTTATTGCTGGGACATTCAGAGGAAGCCGTTGCAGCCAGTACGGAGCTGCTACTGATGTTTGCGGCTAGAGCTCAACATTTGGATCAGGTAATTATACCCGCATTAAAGGTCGGAAAGGTGGTGTTATGTGATCGGTTTACCGACGCCACATACGCCTATCAAGGAGCAGGTCGTGGCTTGAGTAATGAGCATATAGCAACACTCGAGCAGCTGGTACAAGGTGATTTTCGCCCTGATTTGACGATTCTTCTTGATCTTCCTGTTGTTACAGGTATGACGAGGGTGCGCCAGAGAGGCGAGTTGGATCGTTTTGAGCAGGAAGCCTTGACGTTTTTTGAGCGAGTTCGTACGGCTTATTTAGAAAGAGCCACGCAATTTAGTAATCAGTATGTCGTAGTGGATGCCGCGCCAGCACTGGCCGATGTCCAGGCGACTATTGATAGCATTCTTCACCGCAGGTTGTCCGTTTATGCAGGCGAGTAGATCAATATTTGAGCCTTATGCTTGGCAGCAGACGCATTGGCTACAGATGGTTAAGCGGTTTCATAGTAGCAGGTTGGCGCATGCTTTTCTGATTCATGGCGCTGTGGGGATCGGTAAGTTGGACTTTGCGCAGGCGTATGGGCGTTATGTGTTATGTCAGGATAACGTTAACGGAGAGGCTTGTGGTCGGTGTCGCGGCTGTCAGTTGAATCAGGCAGGAACGCATCCGGACTTTCATGTTATTGAGCCTGATTCATCTGGGAAGGTGATTCGGGTTGACCAGATTCGTGCCTTGATCGAATTCTCAGTAAAGACGGCACAGCAAGGTGGTTATCGAGTCGTCGTTGTGAATCCGGCAGAACGCATGAATATCAATGCGGCTAACGCTTTGCTGAAATGTCTGGAGGAGCCGGGTGACAAAACGTTGTTGATGTTGGTCAGTCATCAGATCTCAGCCATTCTTCCGACCGTCAGAAGTCGCTGTCAGTTGATGGCTTTCGATAAACCTGAGGCATCTATTGCGCTCTCATGGCTCGAACCTTTGTGTGATGACGCTGAACAGGCGAAAGGCTTGCTGGCGCTGTCAAGGGGGTGCCCGTTGGGCGCGCGTGTTTATTTGGAAAAGGGTCTGGAAAAGCAGATCGAGCAAATGCAAAAAGATCTTGGGGCGATCACTCGAGGTCATGCGGCGCCTGTTGACATTGCGTTTGGATGGCAGGACTTTGAACAGATGCTAGTTCTTGAGTGGCTGGCGAGTTGGGTGGCTGAGATGGCGAATTATGCATCGACGCATAACGATGCCTGTATTAATTCTGTATCGATAGCCAAGATGCTCTCTTATATCGCTAAAAAGGCTGGTGCTAGGAAGTTGCTAGCTTTCAACGCTTGGTTACTACAGCAAAGAAGTCGTCTAGCGGGGCAGATTAATCTTAATCGGCAACTGCTAATGGAGATGGTGTTATTTCGTTGGTTGCAGCTTACGATGAAGCCATGATGAAGCCATGATGAAAATAATAATGGCATTTGGTGGTCAATGGAAGATATTGTAATCTCTTAGATTGATACCGAGCAAGGAGTGTCATGAGTATGGCAGGTGGCAGGATTTTGTCCGTTTCGATCACAAATGAAGCAGATTTATATAAAGCTTATATGCCGTTTTTGATCAATGGGGGGTTGTTTATTAAAACTACGAAACAATATTCTATAGGGGATGAGCTTTTTCTTCGACTCTCCTTGATGAACGAAACTGATAAAATTCCTGTGCCTGGTCGGGTGGTCTGGATCACGCCATCCGGTTCTCAAGGGAACCGTAGCATAGGTATTGGTGTCCAATTTACAGAAGCTGATGATCCGGTTGTAAGTAAAATAGAGAATTATTTGGTTGGTTGGGTAGCATCAGATCGTTTCACACATACTATGTAGTTTAATCATGTTTATAGATTCACACTGTCATTTAGATCGACTTAAGCTAGACCCTTACGAAGGGGACATCAGTAAAGCGATATCCGCTGCGTTTGATAATGGGGTGAGTGGCATACTGTCGGTATGCATTAATCTTGAGCACTTCCAGCCTGTTCTGGATATGACTCGATTTGATAATGTCTGGGCTTCTGTAGGGGTGCATCCCCTAGATCTTGACGGTCAAGAGCCAGCAGTAGAAACCCTTATTCAGCTGTCGGATCATCCCAAGGTGGTCGCTATTGGTGAAGCGGGCCTGGATTATTATTACAGCAAGGATCGAAAGCAGCAGCAGCAGTCTTGGTTTGTCATGCAGTTAACCGCAGCGGCAGAGCAGCAGTTGCCCATCATCGTTCATACTCGTCAAGCGCGTGAAGACACGCTCGCTCTTATTGCGTCCCATGGCTCTAGGGAGTCGGCCGGTGTCATGCATTGCTTCACGGAAAGCTGGGATATGGCAAAAAAAGCCATGGATATGAATTTTTATATTTCTTTTTCTGGGATTGTGACGTTTAAAAATGCTTCTGATCTGCGAGAGATTGCTTGCAAAGTGCCGTTGGATCGACTGTTGATTGAGACAGACTCTCCTTATCTAGCACCGATACCTTTTCGTGGTAAATCCAATGAGCCGAAATATGTGCCTGAGGTCGGTAAGGTTGTTGCTGAATTAAGAGGCATCTCAGTAGAGGAGCTGGCTGAACAAACAACTCATAACTTCTTTACATTGTTTCATAAGGCGGCTGTTTGAGTGGGCTGTGTTTGAGTGTTTATGGCCTACTGTTGTGTGGTTCATACCTACTTGTTATCGTTGAAATTCCCTTTATAATCCGTTCTCGTTATCTGTGACAGTATTGCTATATCTCGCATTGCTCAATAGCCATCGAAGTAATTGGTGATTGACAGTTGCGGTAAGATACGCCACCTGTCGA
>JAGLCE010000151.1 GCA_023146365.1 Endozoicomonadaceae bacterium | reverse complement strand
CCAGCCCCTCATTCAGCCCCTCATTCAGCCCCTCAGCCAGCCCCTCAGCTATAGCATTGCCTAGCCATTGGCATCATACCTCATGGATCCCTATTTTTTTGGACAATAAGCTAGCTCACTTTAGCATGGCTCGTGACGAACTGTCTCGCCACTCCGCTTCTAAGGGCAAAACTAAGGGCAAAACCCCTAGCGAAGTAGATATCGATATCTCTTTTAGATCGGTCTCAGATATTATCGCTTATATTCCCAATGCTTTAATGAATGGTTTGATACGTCCTTTTCCCACATTTGCCTTCACTCACTCCCATAACGGACTCGGTACATTCACGAGGCGAGTAGCGGGACTGGAAATGATCATTGTCTACATCGGTCTGGCAGGTCTTTTATGGTCAATATGGACATTGAAGAATAGGGTTTCACTCATTCTGTTAGTGGTTGCATGTTTGGTATCCGTACTGGTGTATTCGCTGATTTATTGCAATATAGGAACCTTACACCGAATGAGATATGGCTTCCTGTTAACACTAACAGGCATCGGCTTGGCCCAACTCTTTGAAATGTTTTTCGTTCGTTTCACCGTGAATAACCATGCACCAGTGCCACCTGTCCGATAAATACCCAGAGCGTCCATTGTTTCAGTGTTCATTGGTATCGCCTGTTTTGTACCTTATTTGCGGGATTACATCGTTAAATCAACACGTTCTATTTGTCGGCAGATACCGTGACAGTCAAGTAGACAGTCAGCTAGCTGAGCTTCGCGTGATTGATGACGAATAAAGTGATCGGGAAGCCCCAGTTTTAGCAGATGAGTCCTACTGTCCATCTGCCTGTTGTTACTCAGATAATCTTCAACCCCTGAACCGGCACCTCCAGTCATTACGCCATCCTCAATCGTTACTAACCGTGTATGGTTGACCACCAGTCTGTCGATCAGTTCATAATCCAGTGGTTTGGCAAAGCGCATATCCACCACGGTAGCATTCAAATATTCACCTGCTTTCATGGCTTCATGGTGCAGAGTGCCAAAGGCCAGCAGCGCTATATCCTTACCCTGTCGTGTAATATATCCTTTGCCAAAGGGTAACAGATCACTGTTATGTTTTGGTAACAGCCCCGTCCCACAGCCTCTAGGATAACGAACTGCGACAGGCCCAACGTGCTGATAAGCGGTGTTTAACAGTTGCCATAGCTCCTGCTCGCTGGAGGGGGTCGTAATGACCATGTTGGGAATGCAACGCAGGTAAGCGATATCGAAAGCGCCATGATGGGTCGGACCATCCTCACCAACCAGACCCGCACGATCAATGGCAAACAAGACATCTAGATTCTGTAGTGCCACATCGTGGATTAACTGATCATAACCTCGCTGCAAAAAGGTGGAGTAGATCGCCAACACAGGCTTCATCCCTTCACAGGCTAGACCGGCCGCAAAGGTAACCGAATGCTGTTCGGCAATGGCGACATCAAAATAGCGGTCGGGAAACTGCTGGGAAAAACGCACCAAGTCGGACCCTTCTCGCATAGCGGGAGTGATGCCATACAGACGTTTATCCGAGACTGCCGTATGACATAACCATTGACCAAAAATGTTGGCGTAGGTCGGTTTTTTGGGTGAAGACTCTACGTTGGTCGGCGTGACTTTACTCAGAGCGTGATAACCAACGGGATCCTCTTCAGCAGCCGGATACCCCTTGCCTTTCAGTGTCACAATATGCAGCAGGCGAGGGCCGGTCTGCTGCTTCAACTCAGCGAATGTTCCAATGAGTTGTGTCATATCGTGACCATCAATCGGGCCTGTGCAGGCAAACCCCTGATCCTCAAACAGAATGGACGATGAAGCAGAAGCATTCAGCGTGGTGCGTGACATCTCAATGCCTCGCAGATAACGCACCAGCATGCCGACACTCGGCGATATGGACATACCATTGTCGTTGAGTATGACCAATATGTTGGCATTGACACAGGCAGCATGGTTCAGTGCTTCAAACGCCTGCCCCGCCGTCATGGCACCGTCCCCTATGACCGCGATAGCCTGTTGAGAACTCTGCTTGCCGGCCAGCGCAATCGCCATCCCTAATGCTGCACTAACCGATGTACTTGAGTGGCCGGTACCAAAACAGTCATACTCGCTTTCCGAGCGTCCGGGAAAACCACAGAGTCCATTAGCTTGTCGCAGGGTCGCCATTTGCTCACGGCGACCGGTCAATATTTTGTGTGGATAACTCTGATGACCAACATCCCAAACGATCCGGTCATCCGGTGTACTGAATACGTAATGCAGAGCAATAGTCAGCTCAACAACACCGAGTCCTGCACCGAGGTGGCCGCCAGTCTGTCCGACTGTATATAACAGAAAGTGACGTAACTCCTTCGCCAGCTCCGGTAGTTGCGCCTGCGATAAACGACGAAGATCTTTAGGTGCGTCGATGGTATTCAACAATGGCGTGAACGGTCTTTGTTCGGGGATAGTGCTGGTCATCTCAATGGTTTCGGCTCACGATGTCATTAGCCAGAAGGGCAAGCTGCTGTAGACGACAGAGATCAACTAGCGTTGTGTCTGCTGTGAGCGACGGCTTGGCCGGTACTTCCGGTGCGATGGATTGCAGAACGTTATCATCAGCCAGAACCGTAGTGGTCTCGTTGAAGGTGCTGCTCAATGTTCATTACTCTTTAACGTCACTGTCGAATGGACGGGATTCCAAGTGATCGTTTGTTTCTACTAGAAGTTGCACTTTCTGCTCCGCCTCATTCAAAGCTTTCTGACATCCGCGAGTCAGGCCGATCCCTTTTTCAAAGGCACTCAGAGATTGCTCCAGCGTCAGATCGCCAGATTCCATTGTCTCAACCAGAGTTTCCAGTTCACAAAGGGTTTGTTCAAAAGCAAAATCCGCTTTTTTGCTTGGCATCAGAGCGACCTTTTAGCAGGTATAATTGAGTTAAACACTAACCCAGAGCGTCATATCGGTCAATGTCAGGGCGGATTTCTCAGTAGTGGTCAGTCCGATCGGTTGTCCTCCCCGACGTTCGCTTTTCGGGTAATGTGGTTCAATGGTTGCTTAAAAGGCCAACTAGGGAGCGCAAAATTCCATTTTCTCAAGGAATAACGCTTTGTGAGTTTTGCGTTTTTTGGTTGCGTAGATGAGTGACGAAAAACGTTGTTGTTTTATTCTGGATAACCGGCTTGCTCAGAGCGATACTCTTTTACCAAGTTTTGGGGATTCGATCAGAAATTCCTTAATCAACTAAATCAACTAAATCAAGCGCCTTAAGTTTAAGCGACAACTATGTTGATAAACACTGTGATGTTAATCCTTGGATTGAACAACGCCTTTATTCATCAAAACGCCATTAGCATGCAAATGCAAAGATGGGAAAATCATGAAATCTGCAGTCTTACCTTTTTTCATATATGTTTTATACTTGTTTTTATCTATTGCATTACCAGATTCAAGACCCTCAAAGGTCATCGGTGGCCCCTGTTCAACCATGAAGTGACACACAAACATAGCTGTTTCACAATATTTAATAACAGCTCCGCCTGAACAATCAAAGTTATATTGATTGTTAAACCAGCTTATAAGTATTTTCGCTTTAGCATCAATATGCGCAATATGCGCTTTAACTTTTTTAGCTTTAGCTTCATCATCATCATCATCATCAATAGAAAGCTTTGGATCTTTATGAACACCGCATAATTCATAAGCCTTCAATAATATCTCGTATAGTAACTTTTCTGCTTTATACTCAACTTCTTTGCATTGTGATGTATTTTCCAATTCCTCCACAGCATCCGTCCACTCATCATCGTATAAGCTAGAAAGATGTTCAACCATTTTTGTTGGTCTATTTTTATCTGCCATATCTGTGATACCGGGATTATTCTTAACTAACTTAACCCTAGCTCCTCCTGAAATCAAACAAAGCAAAAATTCATTTCTAGCATGCCAATATTTTTTTTTTGCTTCCAAATCAAAGCTGGGATAATTAGAAGGTAACGACCCATAGGCCTTTTTATACTCTTCAGTTTCTTTTTCATGTCCAGCTATATTTATTCCTGCTCTTGCCTCTATATTTTTGATCATACTCTTATAGTTTTCAATTTCATCATTTTCTTCTGTTAATTCTTGTGCTGCTTTATGTATTTGTGTCGCAGGTGCTGTACCTGATGCTGTACCTGATGCTGTACCTGATTGTGCCTGAACAGTTTCTCCTGTGGTGATGACTGGGTGGGCTGGAGCTGGGTCTGCCTGTACTACTGGAGCTGGATCTGCCTGTACTGGATCTGC
>JAGLCE010000150.1 GCA_023146365.1 Endozoicomonadaceae bacterium | reverse complement strand
TATTAAGAACAAACTAAAAAATTGTGGGTGGTGCGAAAACTACATGATGAAAGTGCTTTGACTGATTAATATATGATCATGTTTTTGCCCTGCTTTGTGCTTGCTGGCGTTGGCTTTAATTTTTGTACCGTCGAGCGATATTTTCCCCAGCTTAAATAAATTCATTTCACGGAAAGCATCAGCACTTGCACAAAAATATTTTCGAACTACGGCAGAAATCGACGGCGAAAATGGGCAATGGTATCGTGATCAGGGGGCGCATTGGCGGCAAGGTAGCAAAAGGCAATCGAGTCGTAACTTGCGCGTTCAATTTTACGGCTGGAAAAAACGTCGGTGGCGTAACCGTAAATAAGCAGGCACAGCAACCTCGCAGGATGATGCGCCTTCGATCCACTGCCGCGGTACTAGTTAGTTATTTCACTTAAGTCGAGCTGGGCAACAATTTCAGCAACAAAAACGGCAAGATGATCTTCCGGCAGCCAATCGCAGAGCGATGGCGGCAGTCAATAATCAGTATTTTTATCAGCGATAATAAAGCGGCTCATGGGAAGTTCTTTGTTGTAGGTTTGAGTCTGTATTATCTCATTATTGGGGCGTTAAGTCCGACAGACTGCTAGAACACTTCGACTCTAGCTGGTACGGCTGGGTTTTTGAAGAAACTAATCATGCGATTCTTGCTTAGTAATGCGCATGATTAATGAATATGGTGGGCCTTCCCAGACTCGAACTGGGGACCTGCCGATTATGAGTCGGATGCTCTAACCAACTGAGCTAAAGGCCCAAATTTGTACAGTTTGGAACTGCTTTGTTACAGTACCTATTCAGGCTCGATAATTCAGGCTCGATAATGATGAGTCAGGCACTCTAACCTTCTAAACTATGAATCCACTCAGTGAGACTATACACATAGCGACCCAGCTATACCACACCTTGAAGGCAATTCAGGGAAAGCAATGTATACACATCACCGCACATCAACAACGCGAATTTCAGCCATCCGCGCAATAAATACTTAAACGAAACAGCGTCCAGACAGGGCGAGAAACTGAACGACAGTTTTAGTCGCACCAATGAGAAGCGTCCTATATGGGCGGTTAGGCTGGCAGATAGTGCGATAACCAATGAGATGAACAGATCGACCACAGGCGGATGTGGATCATCTGGAACAGATCAATCAATGGCTTAACCCGCTAACGTTTACGGTAACAGTGACACCAAGACTCGATGCGTAGCAGGCGTTTCATGGCAATAACAGTGAGGTTTCCTCTAATTTTACACAGACCATGGTGCGTCCTTACGGATACAATTCTGAAATCCACATGCTGATAATTCCCATTCATTTCTACGTAAATACTAGAGGTTCTTTCCAAGTTTGCCCATAATACCGACACACGGGGAAGGCTTGTCAGAATAAAGGAGAAATTATGTCACTGGACAGATCTAAGAATCGGCTTGCCAGAGCCGCCAACTATCTGCGCAATCCGTTTTCTGGTCAGAAATCGGCCTATGTGCTGATCACTATCTTTATCACGGTATTTGGGCTGTTCAATATCGTGCTGGGTATTTACTGGAGTCGCGAGCCTGAGCTGCTCAACGTCAGACTGGAAGCGGCGCAGAAAGCTGAGGAGTTGAATCGCTTAGTGGTACCGGGCTTTACTTCGACAACAATCGCTATCCGGATCGGTGAAACCCTGCTGGACAAACCAGGTGGCTACCTGCGTAATGATATTATGCTTCCCAGCGTTTTACTGGATAACATGCCGAACTGGGAGCTTGGCGTTCTGGTTCAATTACGGGATTTCATTCGTGCAATGCGCAAAGAACTCAGCCGTTCGCAATCCCAATCCAGAGAAGATCCTGATCTGGCTATCGCTGAACCTCTGTTCAATTTTAAGTCCAATAGCTGGGCATTACCGTCCACTGAAGATGAATACCGCCATGGTATCGATCGTCTGAACCGCTATCTGCTGCGCTTATCTGACCCTGACGACGTAGCTCAGTTCTACGCGCGCGCAGATAACCTGACAGACTGGCTGAAAGATGTAGAAACTCGTCTTGGTTCGCTGTCTCAGCGCCTGAGCGCAAGTGTTGGCAAGTCAAGATTGAACACCGACCTAGCAGGAGATGCCAACGCGACACAATCCACTCCAAGCGATGCGGAAGTCATCATCAAAACACCATGGAGTAAAATTGATGACATTTTTTATGAGTCGCGTGGCGCCTCATGGGCGCTGATTTGCCTTTTGCGCGCCATGGAGGTTGATTTTGCTGATGTTCTGGAAAAGAAAAATGCCCAAGTCAGTTTGCGGCAGATCATCCGCGAGCTGCGTGAAACTCAGGAACCACTGAAAACTCCCTTTATTCTGAATGGCAATGGTTTCGGTATTATAGCTAACCACTCACTGGTCATGGCTAACTATATCTCCCGTGCTAACGCAGCGATTATTGATCTACGCAGACTACTTGAACAGGGGTAATTCTGTCTGAGGATGTAAAGGCATGAGTAAGAATAGCAAGTTGGTGTATTCCACTGATGCAGGTCGTATTCGTGAGGAAGTGCCTGAAGAGACGCCTCCTGAAACAGACGGCATTATTCGTATAAGGCCGGAAAAAAAAGGCCGTGGCGGAAAAACGGTCACGGTGATCACGAACTTACCCATGACAAGCAATAATTTGAAGAAGTTAGCCAAACAGCTAAAGAAACGCTGTGGCGGTGGCGGCGCGGTTAAGGATGGCAATATTGAACTACAAGGTGACCATGTTGAAGCCATGGTCACGGAGTTAACCCTACTCGGTTATCAGGTCAAACGCTCAGGGGGTTAGTCCTCAGCGGAAAGGATTTAACCGAGCTGTACCGGAATAGCGTTAGAGGTGTGATTGATTGTGTTATCTTTATTCAGGTAAACCAACGCTGGCTTATACTCGATCAGCTCTTTTTCAGAGTAACTCGCATAGGCACAGATAATAACTCGATCGCCTATTGATGCTTTCCATGCAGCGGCACCATTCACGGAAATCATCTTCGAACCTTCTTCGCCACGAATGATGTAAGTGGTAAAACGCTCGCCATTGTCCTTGTTGTAAATCTGGATCTGCTCATATTCACGCAGCCCCGTCATATCCAGCCACTCACCATCAATGGCGCAGGAGCCCTCGTAATTCAAAACAGCATGGGTCACAGAGGCCATATGAAACTTGGCCTTGAGCATAATATTGTGCATTGAATCCCTTTTGTGAAACGCACGTCGAATCGGGGATAGTCCCCAGCGGAAATAGAAGGTTAAACCCTTCCCGCAGGTTCGGCAAGCAAGAGCTTAACAGGAGGCTATTAGCAGGATTCCTAGAGATCAATCTGGATATTATCGATCAGTCGGGCACGACCTAAACCCGCCGCAGCCAGAATCACTAACTCTTTGTCATCCAAGGTTGCAGGTTGCAACGTATGACGGCTAACAATATTGAAGTAATCTGGTTTGAATCCGGCACGAGCCAGTTTGACAAACGCAACACGGTGCAGAGCATCATAGTCCCGATCACCGGCAATGATCGCCTTGCGTGCCCTGATCAGTGTCTGCCATAAAATTGCAGCTGTCTGTTTTTCTTCCTCAGACAAGTAGCCATTACGGGAGCTCAGTGCTAGACCGTTCTCTGCGCGGGCAATGGGAGCGCCGATGATCTCCAGTGGCAGCATCAGATCATCGACCATTTTACGAATAATACACAGCTGCTGAAAGTCCTTTTCACCGAACACAGCATAATTCGGTTGTACGATATTGAACAATTTGGCAACAACGGTCGCAATTCCGGTAAAGAATCCCGGACGACTTTTACCACAATGCATACCATCTAGCGCATCGACTCGCACAACCGTATGATGTTCTGCCCCTTCCGGATAAATTTCGTGGGAAGAGGGCGCAAAGAGTAACGGAACGTCATGCGCGTTCAGTAGTGCCTGATCTTCTTCAAACGTTATTGGATAGCTATCGTAATCTTCGTTCGGGCCAAATTGCAGCTGATTGACATAGATGCTAACAACCACTTCGTCAGCCACCTCCCTCGCCTTTTTTACCAAGGACAGATGGCCATCATGCAGATTGCCCATGGTAGGTACAAATACAATGGTACGTCCTTGAGTCTTGGCGCTGCGAATAGAGTCCCGAGCGTCATTTATGCTGTAGACAGTTTTCATACTGAATAAAATCCATGCTCTGCCTCCGGGAAGCGTCCTTCTTTAACGTCACTGACAAACGCCGTTACCGCTGCCTGCGGACTGGCCGTCTCTGCCATGAAATTTTTGACGAAGCGTGGACTTTTGCCTGCAGTCATGCCCAGCATGTCGTAAAGAACCAGTACTTGCCCATCTGTGTCGGGTCCTGCTCCGATACCAATCACAGGAATATTGACCGCCTCGGTAATATCCCGTGCTAACTGTGTGGGCACACACTCTAATACCAAGATATTGGCTCCAGCCTGCTCAAGAAGACAAGCGTCTTCTATCATACGACTGGCGCTGGCGGCATCTCTTCCTTGAACCCTGTAGCCGCTCAGCATACTAACGGTTTGCGGGGTCAACCCCAGATGCAGGCAGCTAGGAACTCCCCGTTCAGACAATTTCTTAACGATAGGGCATAACCAGCTGCCACCTTCCAGCTTGATAACATCTGCGCCAGCTTGCATCAACGTTGTGGCATTCACCATGGCTTGCTCTTCAATGGCACATCCCATAAAAGGCATGTCAGCCATCAACAACGAATCTTGGTTACCACGGCTAACGCAACGGGTGTGATAAACCATATCATCAATGCTGACAGGAACGGTACTAGAAAGCCCCTGACAGACCATACCCAAGGAATCGCCTATCAGAATTACTTCTATTCCATTACTACTCACTAGGTTGGCATGTGTCGCATCATAAGCAGTAAGGCAAGTAATTTTTTCACCAGACTGCTTCAGATCAGCAAGCGTATGAAGTGTTGTTTGAGTCATTGATAATGCTGCCTTGGGTCGCCTGAGAAACTACACAGGCAGATAAAAATAACCTTTGTATGACAATACAATGGATTGATTGGTGGCTATATTGGTAGAAAATGATGAATATTTCCAGTAACGATCGGGCTTATACCGACAACATAGCTCAAATTGATCGACGAGACGAATGATAACCGTCGCTCATAACTCTGCTTCGTTTTAGTGAATGCAACCTCAAACCTCTGAGGGCTTAGGATTTAAATACTGCCTGCCTTTACGACAGGACATAATTTCTTCGACCAGCTGTCGGTAATCCTGCTCACTATGAACGAAATCGATTTCTGAAACATTGATAATCAACAAGGGAGACTGATCGTAATAATGAAATAGTTCCTCATAAGCTTCATTAAGTCGTTTAAGATAACCACGGCCCATCGTTTTTTTTGCTTCAGCGCCTTTCTCCCGAATTCGTTCTTTTAAAGTACCAACGGGAGCCTGCAAATAAATGACCAGATCAGGTATTGGCAAATCTTTTGTTCGCATCTTGTACGCACGGTTATAGAGCTTCATTTCATCGACTGAAAGATACATTTCAGCAAACAGGAGATCTTTTTCCACACAGAAATCAGAAATGCGCACTGACCCGAGCGAGTCATTCTTACAAATAGATTGCAACTGACTGGCGCAACGAAACGGAAAGTACAGCTGATCATTCAACACCGAATCTTTGGAATGTCGATAAAACAGATTAAAGGAGGGATCATCCTGCGGATTATCTTCCAGCAGAAGATCATAATGAAACGTTGTGGCAAGACGCCTTGCCAACGCTGTTTTTCCTACACAGACAGAACCTTCAATCGCAATAAAACGGGGGAATTTATCCATTTGAGAGATTGATGCAACTTCTTTAACGTGTGATATTTCTACAGCTTCCATGACAATTCCTTGTTTACAGGCCAGTGCTATCTCACTGATTCAAGACTACTGAGGTACACGCCTGATTGTTATCTAAAACTTCTTTTGTAAAATACAAGAGCTTTGAGTAAAACAATTTCAAGTAGAAATCGTGCTGTGAATGATGGGAGAGCTAATTTATTTTTCCATTATTAGACAATCACTCAATCGCTCAACTCCATTTCCATTAATATCTTGTATGATATTTTTAAGGCTTTGTCCAGTCGGAAGAGTAATATCCAATGCAATATCAGCCAGAGGAATCAAAACAAAGTTACGCCATAACATCTCTTTATGAGGAATCGTCAGGCGTTCTGTTTCAATAATTTCATTACCATAGAGCAGAATATCCAGATCCAACGCTCGGGCACCCCATCGAAGACTCCGTACCCGTCCATGATCATTTTCAATAGCCTGAAGAGCGTCCAGCAACGCGATGGGTGACAGAACGGTTTCAATGGCCACGACGGCATTGACGTAGTCAGGCTGTCCGACAGGGCCTACTGGATCAGTCCGGTAAAAATGGGAGGCCTTTAAAAAATGAGATCCCGGTAAACTTTTCAGGGTCGTATTTGCACGATGGAGTTGTCGTTCCGGCTCATCAAGATTACTGCCAAGGGCGATATATGACGTGACGAACATCTGCGAAACCTGCAACAAAACACTGCCGATTTGCGGCAGCAGTGATTAAAGGACTGGGCAAAGATTATACCGTTGTGCCTGGGCGCTTACGGGGACGGCGCCTGCGACGCTTACGCTTATCGCTCGGCGCAGAGCGAGAGTGTAGCTGCTCCATCAGCACCTGATGTTCATCGTCCTGTGATGATTCCTGATAATCAGTCCACCACTGTCCGGCACCACTGGCCTGCTCACCCGATTGCTCACGTAATAGCAGAAAATCATATGCTGCACGGAAAACCGGACGAGACAACAGCTCATCTATACGACGAGGCTGGCGGCGCTCCAGCCGAGATTGCATCTCCCAGATTTCTCGCAAGGGGATGGTGAATCGCCTAGGAATAGCGGTTTGCTTGCACTGCTGTGCAATGACCTCGGTGGCGGCCTGCTGCAGAGCGGATGCTGGCGGCACACCATCCTTTTCGTAACGCTCACACAGACAAATCAGCGCAGGCCATAGCATAGCAGCATAGAAAAAAGCGGGGGTTACCGGTTTGTCAGCCTCGATGCGAAGGTCGGTATTGCGTAGGGCGTTGACAATGATTTGTTGCCTGTCTGGCGCATCTTTCAAGCTGGCATGAGTAGCGGGAAACAGAGAGTCAAATAGCTGGTAGTCTCTTAGCAGGTAATACGTGTTTTCTGCACCTCCTGACAAGAACAGCTTAAGCGACTCATCAAACAGTCTTGCTGACGGGATGTCTTTCAGCAGATGGGCCAGTTGAGAAATCGGTGCAGCGGTATCATCCGCAAGCTGGAAGTTGAGCTTCGCAGCAAAACGAATCGCTCGCAGCATTCGGACCGGATCTTCACGGTAGCGAATCACTGGGTCGCCAATCAACCGAATGAGCTGATCTTCCATATCCTGCACGCCACCACAAAAATCATGGATACTAGAATCACTGATTGTGTAATAGAGCGAGTTGATCGTGAAGTCTCGGCGGAAGGCATCATCCTCAATGGTTCCGTAGACGTTGTCTCGTAGAATCCTTCCCTTCTTGGAGTGATGAGAGACAGAACTGTCGTGCTCGTCATTCTCTGCGTGATGGCTAGCTCTGAAAGTTGCAACTTCGATAACTTCACGCCCAAAGACCACATGAATCAATTTAAAGCGGCGTCCGATGATGCGTGAGTTTCTGAACAGACTCCGTATTTTTTCCGGTGTCGCATCGGTTGCGATATCGAAATCCTTGGGGTGCAGATCCAGCATCAAATCACGGATACAGCCACCAACCAAGTAGGCCTGGTAACCATGGCTGTTCAGACGACACAACACCTTGAGGGCGTTATCACTAATATGCCTAGAGGAGACCGTATGCTGATCCCGAGAAAGGATGCGAAGTTTCGACGCCGACGGCTGGGTATCGGATTGCTTGCCGACCACATAGCTGAACAAGCGATGGATGAATCCGGTTCGCTTGTCTTTCATAATCTGTGAGTATTCCTGTTTACTACCATGGGTGAATAATATTCATCATGAATTCAAAAGCAACATTTTATCATTCACCCGTAAGCTTATACAGCCTTTAGCGTCATGCTGATCACCATAAAGCCGTAAAACTATTCGCTCGGCAAATAGAGCCAGAAAATCATTTCGCTCGGACATTGCTGACTCAAAGCATCTTTGACCACGTCACTGGCCCGCGTATCTCTCACACCTTCAAGACGATCAAAATTGTCCAAACCGTTTTTTAAGTACCAAGCTGGGTAGGAATCGATTTTCATATCGTAGTAAGCCAGAGGAAATTTAATCTGATTGGGGAAGCTGGGCAGGCTCCTATAAAAGGCGATCACGCATTGGTGGACCATATCTTCAGCGCGCTGATTGCGCTGACTGATGAAATCCATCATCTTTTTTTGGTATTCATTTTCATAGGGTTTTATCAGTTCTTGGAGGCGTTTACGAACGCACTCTTTTGATGATATGCCTATAGAGTTGTCTTCACCATACCCCATGACTTCGCAGGCTAGGACGGCTTTTCCATTAAGTGTCTTTTTTATATTGTCATACCACGGCTTAGGCGACTCTATCTTGTCTTGGCCAAGTATCAAAGCGATGTAGTAGAGATTTTCGGCAGGTATGAAACATCTGCTCTCACCGGATTGCCAAAGGGGAGTCTCGAGAGTGATATCTGAGTTTCTATTGATCTGTTGCTGCCTTTCTAGGCGTATACGACTACAGTAATTCCGAGAATTATCGTGAGTAACCGTTGTTTCTGGCCGCATAGCAAGCTGATAAGCCTCTGCGGCCAACGAGACATCCGGCAACAGCATGATCATCGACAGAGAAAATACGGTGAAGGCTTTACTTGCTACAGCTTGTTGAATAGCCATACTAATCCTTGTTTCCGACTTCCGCCTAACTCCATGGGAAAGTGTGTTACTTTAAATAACTGATCACTTATCTTTTCATAATAGTAACTCCTTGTTTTAATTGTCAAGGACTGTATTTTCCATTATTAAGTGCGGGATACAATGTTAAAATGGTAATTTCGTCTGCTGGACAATAAAATTGTGCGCATTACTTGCCAGCCTATCACTAGCTGGCTGTTTTTTTTCGTGGAATACTGAGTCGTTGTCGCCGCTCCCATAAGCATTTACGACTAATACCCAATTTCTGTGCTAATTCGGTTTCCGTCATACATTCCTGATGCTCCAGCACGAACTGCTGAAAATAGTCTTCCAGCGACAGATTATCCGGAGCGTCTCCATCATCGACACCACCCATCGGTCGTTTTATTGACAGGCGAGAGTGTGCATCAAGCCCAAGTAGACTCGGCGTGATCATCTCATCATCGCAGAGTATGGCGGCACGCTCCATGGCATTTTCCAGCTCCCTGACATTACCAGGCCATGAATAGTTGCCAATAGTCACCAGCGCTTCCGGTGTTAACAGTTTTTTCTCAACACCCATACGCTCGCAGACACGAATCAACAGAGCTTCTGCCAATAAAATGACATCTCGCCCGCGGTCACGTAGAGGTGGCAGGCGAATCTCGACAACATTGAGTCGATAGTAAAGGTCTTCTCGAAATAGACCTTCACTCGCCAACTGCTTGAGGTTGCGATGTGTTGCTGCAATCAGGCGGACATCAATTTTTTTGGATTGAACGGAGCCAACACGACGAATCTCGCCGTCCTGCAGAACTCTCAATAGACGGGCTTGCGCTTCTATTGGAAGTTCACCAATTTCATCCAGAAATAGTGTTCCTTTGCCAGCGGCTTCCACTAAGCCATTCCGTGCGGTAACTGCACCAGTAAAGGCTCCTTTTTCGTAACCAAATAGCTCTGACTCAATCAGGGATTCCGGAATGGCAGCACAGTTCACAGAGATCATCGGTGCATCTCGACGCTGACTATTGTCATGCAGCGCGAGAGCTACCAGCTCTTTGCCGGCTCCGGACTCACCCTGAATGAGTACCGTTGCGCGGGTCGGCGCTACTTTGCGAATGCGTCGAAAAAGATCCTGCATGACTTTGGATTCGCCAATAATTCCCATTGTTGAACCATCATCCGTCGGTGCTTCAGGTGTCTGTGCTAGGGAGTTGTTTTTAGCCCCTCTGAAGCGGGTGATGATATTGCCTACGGATTGCAGCATTTCATCATAATCAAAGGGCTTGGCGATGTAATCGACAGCACCCATTTTCATGGAGTTTACCGCAGAGCGCAGGCTGGCATAGCTGGTCATAATCAGCACGGGGGTATTCTGAGCAAGTCGAATCAATTCTGTGCCAGGCTCCCCTGGCAACCGTAAGTCCGAGATAATCAACGCAAAGCTATCGAAGTCATGCTGCTGGGCATCAGCGACTGAATCAGCCTCAGTCACCCTGTAATCGTTACGGGTCAACAGGCGACACAGCGAGGCGCGTATGACGGCTTCATCTTCGACAACGAGTATATGATCCTGGTCCATTTTCCGACCTCAACGATTTATTGGACTGCTTCTATATCACGGCGTACTGATGACGACTCCAGCACAACTGGATCCAGATCCGCCATATAGCGCGGCAGACTGATACTGAACCGAGTACCCCGACAGCTTTCTTCATCAACCGGCGACTGAATAGTGATTGTACCAAAATGTTCTTCAATAATGTTATGTACGAGAGCAAGCCCCAGCCCTGTACCTTTACCGACCTCCTTGGTCGTAAAAAAGGGTTCAAACAGACGATCACGGAGATGGTCTGGAATCCCTGAACCAGCGTCCGTTATTGCTAAGGTAATGGAGTGTTCCTCGGCGCTGGTACTGACCGTCACAACGGAATCGTCCGAAGAAGCATCCTGAGCATTATTCAAAAGATTGATAATAACCTGCGTCAACTTCTGGGAATCGCCAGTCACCCAAAAATCCGGATTGCAATGATTCAAAAAGCGAATACCCCGGCTGTTCCTACCCAGTGATAGTAAGGATATTGCCTCACTACTGCACTGATACAAACAGACCGGCTCAATGGAAAGACTATCTGAGCTCTGACCAGCATGGGCAAAATTGATCAGAGAGCGGAGAATACGACTGATTCGCTTAGTCTGATCCAGAATTTGCTCAGCCACTGCGCAGGTGTCCTGATCATCAGAAAGCGCCCGTAGCTCTTGGGCAAGACAGTCAACCCCTGTGACTGGATTGCCTATTTCATGTGCGACACCTGCCGCTAGCCTGCCAATGGAGGCCAGTCGCTCACTATGTATCAGCTGATCCTCCAGTATCTGATTATCGGTAAGATCTTCCAAAAGGATCACCAGCCCTTGATCAATACTAGACCTTGATTCATCGATGGTTGATTTATGCAAATTAAACCAGTGCGGCTGACCGGAAATCATCAATTTCTGCTTATTCTGGTGGTGTGCATGATCTTCAACAAAACGGCTCAGCAAGGTAGACCAGGGCTCCTCTACCGCTTGTAATCGTGAGCCGACTGTACTGTTGCCCGAGATGTTTGTAGTCTGCTCCATTGCCAGATTCCACATCAAAATTTCACCATCTCTTCCTAGAGAGCAGATTGCCATAGGCAGATTTTGCAGAGTCTGCCGGTGATAGCGGCGTAAGCTATCCAGCTCAGCAGCCAGACCGGTCAAACGATCCTGATAGTCTTCCAATCGGTGCTCAATGAAGTTGATATCTTCAGGCACAAAGGCTTCTACCTGTTCTTCATAGGGAAGCCGACGATTCAAAATTTCTTGTGCAACACTGGGTCCCATCAAGCCGGAAAGATTTGCTTCCAGTCGATCACGAAGACGACGTAAGGCGTATGGTCGACGCTCATTGATAGACATTTTCAGATCGTTCAGCGATTGAGCTACTTCTCTTTGTGCTGTGTGGGCACCTAGCGATTGCGACAGCCGTTCCTGAAACTCTTGGGGTGAGAGAGCAGCGACGACTCGACGACTAGGTCTATCCTGGCATTGCACAGAGCAGGCTTCTGCAGCAGCCCTTTCTTCCCGAGACATTGATGTACTCAAGGAGACCAGAGTAAAGACGGAAATATTGGCGGCCAATGACATTATGGCTGACCAGTGCCAACTGTCACTGGTCAGTGGAATTTGAAACCAATACAGACTGATAACATGGAGATTGACGGTCAGTGGCGTCAGCATAGAAATGAACCAGACAGCCATTCCCGTCACCAAGCCAGCGATGAAACCGTTGCGATTGACCCTTGGCCAGTACAGCGTTGCCAGTACGCCAGGCAAAAACTGTAAGGTTCCCACGAAAGCGACAATGACAAGATTAGTCAGATCCTGTTGAGTCTTAAGTAATCGATAAAAGCCGTAACTGGAGAGCATTATGGTGGCAATAACCAGTCGTTTTGCCCATTTCATCCAGTGATAGATGCTGATGCTGGTGGGCGGCTGGTAAACGGGCAAAATCAGATGATTCATGACCATAGCGGATAAGGCCAGTGTCGTTACAATCGTCAGACCACTGGCCGCCGACATTCCACCAATATAGGCAATGATGCTGAGTAGCGGAGACTCCATGACAAAGCCAATACCCAGAACAAAATATTCAGGAACTACAGGAGTTTCTAACTGTAATCCTCCCCAGAGAATTAATGGTACAGATAAACTCATCACCAGCAGAAATAACGGTAGGCCCCAGCTAGCGGTATTAAGATGGCGGTGATTGATATTTTCATTAAAAGCCATATGAAACATATGCGGCATGACAACTGACGAGGCAAAGAACATCAACAACAGTGTTCTCCACGGGCCATCCTGCAGCGGAGTATGACGATATGTCAGCATGCTTGAATTTGTATTCAGCCACTGCTGCAAGCTCTGCGGCCCATCAAATACCTGAAATAAAATAACACCGCTAATAATCAACATCACCATTAATTTGATGACAGATTCCACGGCAATTGCAAAAACCAAGCTTTGATGTTTTTTTCGCGAAGCAATATGTCGTGTGCTAAAAGCCATAGCAAATAACATAATGATCAAACAGAAACCAAAAGCCAGATGTTCCTGTGCAAACACCAGATGCTCCTGTGATGATTCAGCCGTCATGATATAAGCCATATCCGCAACCGCCTGGATTTGCAGCGTTAGCAAGGGCAGTACGGCCAATAGCATAAAAATGGTGGTCAGACTACCAGCCCAAGTACTGCGAAAGCGAAAAGCAAAAAGATCTGCCAATGAACCGAGTTGATACGTTCGAGTGATGCGCAAGATAGGCGACAATAACACTGGAGCCAGCAGATATGCACCGCAGATACCCAGATAATAAGTCAGAAAAACAAAACCGAATTGATGCGCTAAATCGATAGTGCCAAATAATGCCCACGACCCACTATAAACACCTAGAGACAGCACATACGTTAGTGGGTGTGCAACACATCGTTCTGGAATCCAGCCTTTTTCTGTAGCCCGAGCACAGGCGAATAGAAATAATAGATAAACAACACTGATGGCTGTTAGCTGACTAAGGTTCAAACTCATCCTGCCCCCTTCTAACTTGCAACAGGAATCCAGCAGCGATCAGGATAAACCAGAGAATCCAGGGTCGATACCAGATTTCGGCGGATTCAATCCACCACTGCATGATAGCGGGTGAGAAAAGATAAATACCAATAACGAGTAGGAGCACCAGCCGATGAAGATACATAGCCCTGCCATTAAACCTGACTGCTTGTTTGTATTCGTCATAGTAAACGGGTAAACAAGAAAGGGAAAGTCACACACTTCGAAATGGGTGGATATTTGGATGAACGTATCATCAATGACATCTGTAGTATATAGAATAGATTCAATAAATTCGCCAAGATTATCAAAAATAACCTATAGAGAATCATCAGTGCCATTGTGCTGAACACCAACAACAAGATTAAAATACAGAGCCGAGATAGCCTCAATAAGAAATGCGTTAAAGCTGTAATCTATTTTCATCTCGGCGGGGTAGTCTCTATTCGCCAAGGTTAACGAAGAATGGCTATCCATACGCACCAAGAAAGAGTCATTTTTGTATCGACAGGGTCTACATTAACCCATTAGACGACCAGTAATGAATAGCAAACGCAAGTATTGCATTGACATTAGTGATCTCCACAGTGTCATCAACAGGAATTTTAAGTACCTGAAGTGCCTTAATCAGTATCGGTGCGGGGTTGTTCATCTGTAAGGCTGGCGCCATAGTCTGCTTACTGAGTTTGCTTCCGTCTAAGTTTGTAATAACGGGAACATGGGCGTAGCTCGGAGTGGGAGAGTTGAGGTGTCGCTGCAGGCAGATTTGCCGAGGGGTTGAATCCAAAAGGTCAGATCCACGAACGATGTGCGTAATGCCTTGCCAGGCATCATCAACGGTCACGGCCAGTTGATAAGCGAACAGCTTATCTTTTCGGGCAATAATGAAATCACCCAGTTCTGCCATGTCGAAACGCTGACGGCCTTGAATACGATCGTTGAATTCAATGACTTCGGTATCACAATTCAGACGAATGGCAAACAGACTATCCGGATCTTTTGTTCTGTAACGACAAGTACCCGGATAAACATGACCATGTTTCGCCAGCTCTTTTCTTGAACAGGTACAAGGATATGCAATACCTTGCCCACGCAACCGCTCAAGAGCTTCTCGATAAGCATCATAACGGTCATGCTGCCAGATAATCTCGCCATCCCAGGTTAAGCCGTATGTTTCCAATACTTTGAGAATTGCCCTGCTAGCGCCCCGTCTTTCGCGAGGAGGATCAACATCCTCAATGCGAACATACCATTCACCATTACACGCTCTGGCGTCGAGGTAACTGGCAAGTGCAGTGACAAGGGAACCGAAATGCAGAGATCCAGTAGGCGAGGGGGCAAAACGCCCCCGGTAGAGAGTAGCTTCCATACAAAGGGATCAAGCTCCCAACTGACGCTCTTTGATTTCTGCAAGAGTCTTACAGTCGATACATAAAGCGGCAGTAGGTCGCGCCTCCAAGCGACGGATGCCAATTTCGACACCACAAGAATCGCAGAAGCCATAATCGCCTTCTTCAATACGTTGAAGCATTTGGTCGATCTTTTTGATCAGTTTCCGCTCACGGTCACGTGTGCGCAACTCAAGACTGAACTCTTCTTCTTGGCTCGCACGATCGGCAGGATCCGGAAAATTAGCTGCGTCATCCTTCATGTGAGAGACCGTTCGGTCAACTTCAGTCATTAACTCCCGCTTCCATTGCTGAAGAATATTGGTGAAGTGTGCTCTCTGTGCATCGCACATGTACTCTTCACTCGATTTCTCTTGGTACGGCGAGAATTTTTTGAGCAGGTTGGCTATCTCTGGCTGGCTCTGTGCTGGCATGGTTTCAGCCCCGCTTATTCTGCAAGTCATCATACTAAAGGAGGCAAGACCTCCCGAGTAAGGCCGTTCTATGGTAAAGACCTGTCGGCAACTTCTCAAGGAGCCAAAAGCTACCAGAACATTTATAAGGATGCTAGAAAAAAATTTCCATGTCACGCAAAAATTTTCCACACTAAATAGACTTTAGCCAGATGGAAACGCACTGCGATAGGGATAACAACGTCATTTTCAAGTCAGTAGAAATCTTTGTACGGTAACACGTTACAAGAGCTCCAGTTTGAATTTGGCGAATTCAATGGTTCGGCGTGACGAAAAAAAAAGTGGCTTCGAAGGCAGAGGAAACGACTAGGAGCCTGTCGGACTTACCACGAACCTACTACGAAAAAGCCTAATTTGGCCATTTTTTATGCTGCTTTTCGTTGAATTGAACCACTATTCGCTTCGAATCAGCATAAAAACTAACTCAAACCGGACTTTTTCTCGCTACGGTCGGCTAAGTCCGACAGGCTCCTAGGTGATATTCCTGTTGCTATTACCTTCAATCGACTCTTTGCGGGCAGTGACCCTAACGAGCTTCTCCAGATTTTTCTGCTTGCCGTGAAAGGTAATCAGAAAAAGATCTATGCTGAGATGACTCGAGCCTTTGAGCAGAATTGGCAAGACACACCGAAAGATGCGCTGGGCGTTTTCCGAGCAGAAAGTCCAAGCACATGGTCGTGTTGAACATCGTCGGTCGATGCTGGGTGATCCATGATATTACCGCGGGTTCAAATGCCGATGACTGGAAAGAAAAAACCATTGCTTCCGTTCAGCTCAGCTGGATAGTCAGAAAAAAAAGGGGGGGAATACGCTGACACGCTATTTCATATCAAGCCGAAAACGGTTTGCTATGAAATACTGCAAGCCACAAGAAATCACTGGCTGGTAGAGAATTAGCTGCACTGAGTTTTTGATATGGCTTTTGATGAAGATCGTTGCAGGGCAAGAGAAGGCTTTGTTATTGAGAACCTGGCTGTTTCAAGAGATGGACTTTAAATCTTCTCAAACGGACTACGTCTGTTAAGGCAGGTATCAAGAACAGACGAAAAAATGGTGGGTAGTGCGAAAACTACAGAATGAAAGTGTTTGAACTGATTAATATGTGATCATGTTTTTCCCTGGCAAAATGATTCAGATGAGAAGCTCGTATTATGTGCACTATCCGAAGTCTACACGGGAAAGTCGATTTCACTTATTTTTTGAATTTAGCGGAACTTTATATGGGTATTGAGTGTCCAATGCATACACATCGCATTCAGTTTTTTAGAACCTTTGAAATTATGTGCTTATCACTATTCACTATTCACTATAATACGACGAGAGAGAGTTATATGGAAAATATTATAGAACCAAGCACAATAAACCAAAGTACTGGAATCAGTATCACTAATCCGAACGAAGCTAAACAGGGAAATTTTCGTTGTTATATTGTCAACCCTGTTGTTAAATTCATTAAATTTATTGTTGATAGTGTCTGTTATATTGGTTCGAAAATTTTGGAGCTTTTTAAAGTTGCTTTATCCATTCACAGATTATCGCATGAAGAACTGATTCAGACATTATATAACCAGTCTTATCTTAAACGGCTGATAGATGGATTGGATAAAGAAATTGAAGAAATAAAGACAAACGGTGAAAAACCGGATTCATCAGAGGAAACTGATTCTTATGAAAGCGAGAGCTTTGAATATATCAAGTTACAGATGAATCAAATAAATGATAGGCGTAGACGTAGACAGAAGTTCGTCGACCAAGACATACTTGCTCTTGCTTCTAAAAAACTGCATGATAAGTTGTCTGACGAGCAACTAAGGAAGATTATTCAGATGACTAATAAGCCTGTCTATAAGAGAGCTTGGAGAATGGAGGAATCAACATACTATCCAGTGATTCAAATATTTGCATCACCTCTTTTCTCTCCGGAGAATGCAGAGAAAATGGGGAAAAATCCCAAGAGGACTCAGCTGTTCAACCAACTGATTGAAAACACGGAAGCAGTTGACCGGCAGGTATCACTAATGAAAATGTGGTCTATAGATCAAAATGAAAACATTAAAAAAATATTTGCAGATCTACCTGGTAGCGAGATGCTGGAGCAACAGTTGTACGATGACACGCAAGAGAACAGAGATATTTTCCACTCTCAACTGCTCAACCAGATGCGTAAGACTTACGCGAAAATGTCAGATAACGATCTAAAAGCCTATGTAAATATTCATTCGTCACCAGCGATGTACCAGCTAAACAAAAACATAACAGAGCTTACACGGTCAGTTATGGAGTAGCAAAAAGACGGTTTTCACTTCCTTCCTCAAGGCATCTCTGATGATAAGTCCTTATAAAATGGCATAATAGGCTCACTGACAAAATCAATGGATTCTGACCCCATTGATTTTATTATTCTACTAATTTTTCGCTTCCTAGAAGTCCTTCACGAAAGTGTGGAACGCACTTGTCTTTGTGGTAAGCGCCAATTAATCCACGTACTACCCCATTAAAATTCAAACGTCGATAATGCAAAAACGGGGTCAAAAAAAATAGCCAAGTCTTATTTTGTGCCTTTTCTGTGCTAGAGATAACAAGATCTGACCCTGCACTTTTGTTACCCATTACACTTATTTATTCGAAGTCGTCATGAATGATGTTAATAAACATAACAGCATTGTTATTAGTACTGACAATATATCGAGCAACAAGGAACTTGTAGTTCTATTATCAGCTCTTTTTTATAAAGTGATGAGTCAATGCAATAAAAATTGAAAACATAGCAGCCAGCAATGTTGTTAACATTACAATTACTGCTCTTTTAGGGGCTGTGCGTGCCGATGATGGCTCTATATCGTCTAAATATTGGAAAGGAATAAAGTATTGGTCTTTGCTAATCCCTGAATCCGTGACTTATTGATTG
>JAGLCE010000015.1 GCA_023146365.1 Endozoicomonadaceae bacterium | reverse complement strand
AATAAACATTTGCGGCCAGCCAATGCTCTATTCAGATTAGGACTGGATATGCTTCGTAGAATGTTGAAAAATGCATCTTCAAAAAATGATTAGATAGACTTCCAGGTTTTGCTTCAAGTTTTGTCCCGTACATAGATCTTCTGATCGTCACTCAGTCAGTGATGACGGCCACTCTCTTGATCAGCCATCGATAAAACGGTCTACGGAACATGCTTATTGTTTAATGGAAAGCTGATTGTCTCATTGATTTGAAGATGCAAGCTTGATAGGTCTGCTTAGTTCATGTTTTCGCTGATAAACGGCTGGATACGGGTCAGTATCTCACGAAAACACTTTGGATTGCCGCAGACAATTTGACCTTTTTCCAGATGTTTGTCGCCACCACGAAAATCGCCTACAAAGCCACCGGCCTCGGTGATCAATAGGCAGCCTGCTGCTATGTCCCAATCGTGCAGACCGAACTCCCAGAAACCGTCAAAACGGCCAGCGGCCACATAGGCCAAGTCCAGGGAAGCGGCGCCAGCGCGACGGATACCAGCAGTATCGCCTATAAAGCTGCGGAACATGCTCAAGTAATGGTCTAGGCTGGCCATCTGACTTTCACGAAAGGGGAAGCCAGTGCTGATCAAGGCACCTTTCAGGCTGGGGCGATTGCTGACACGAATACGCTTGCCATTAAGGGATGCGCCGTGGCCACGGCTAGCGATAAATTCTTCCTGACGAATGGGGTCGAGGACAATGGCATGTTCAATACGGTTTTTGTATTGACAGGCGATGGATACAGCAAACTGCGGCATCCCATGGATGAAGTTGGTGGTGCCATCCAGAGGGTCAATAATCCAGAGGTAGCACTCTCCTTCACCGGTACCAGGTTGATAGCCACTCTCTTCACCCTTGAAACCGTGTTCAGGATAGGATCTCTTCAGAATGGAAATAATGGCTCGTTCGGCTGCTGTGTCGATGTCGGTTACATAGTCGTTGGTGCTCTTGGCTTGTACATTAATGGTGTCCAGTTTCTGGTATGCATGAGCGATAATGTCGCCAGCCTTGCGCGCAGCGCGCAGGGCGATGTTAATCATGGGTTGCATGAGGGGTGCTGTGCCTGTGCCGTATTAATAAAGAACTGTTTGCATTCACGCTCTAATCGTTGGACTGTCAACCTTGCCTAGCCACGCACTCAGAGTGTAAAAGGTCAGTTACTGGGTGAATTGTACGCTTCTGTTTAACTCTGGTCACTATCGAATAATCGCTATCTGGCGTTTTTTGTGCTGAGTGGTGCGGGGAGCGTTAATCGTCTGTTTTATCTGATAAACTGCAGAATGGAATCTTTTGGGGGCAGAGTTTGTCGGTTAAGACTGGCCTGTTATCTGTTCGATCGTCTTTAATTTACTGATGGAGGCCTGTGCAGTTTGGCTGTCAGTTGTATTTTTGAGTGGTTTATTGATGTCTCTGGATAACGTGAAAATTGTGCTGGTGAATACAACACATCCTGGCAATATTGGGTCTGCTGCACGGGCGATGAAAACCATGGGGTTGTCTCGGCTGGTGCTGGTTAATCCTAAAGCGTTCCCCTCTCCGGAAGCCGTGACGTTAGCATCTGGTGCGACGGATGTACTGGATAATGCTGTTGTTTGCAGTACGCTAGAAAATGCGGTGGCTGATTGTGGCCTGATTATCGGTGCTAGCGCTCGGGTTCGGGGGGTGTCGTTGCCGCTGATGGAGCCGAGCGAGTGTGCCGAAGCGGTTGTGGCGGAATCTGCCGGTGGTGATGTAAATGTGGCATGGGTGTTTGGCCGAGAGGATAGAGGGCTAACCAATGATGAGTTGAAGCTCTGTCATGGGCAGGCACACATTCCTTCCAATCCTGAGTTCAGTTCATTGAACTTGGCGTCAGCGGTTCAGCTCTTTTCTTATGAATTGCGCAAAGCTTATTTGCAGCGCCAGCAAGCAGCGCTAGTACCTGAACGTCGCACACGAGATCTAGCCAACTCGAAGGAGATGGAATATTTTTATGGGCACTTGCAAAAAGTACTGGGAGAAATCGACTTTTTCAAACACCGCAACCCCGATAAAATCATGGCGAAATTGCGTCGCCTATATGGGCGTGTTCGTCCTGACAGGGTTGAACTCAATATTCTCAGGGGGATTTTGTCGGAAACGCAAGCTGCGCTTGGTAGACAGCCCTCTGGTGGAAGAAAGCAGACATCAACAGTCTGAAGCTTATGTTTGAACGAATACGTGAGGATGTTGCTAGTATCCGTGCCAAGGATCCGGCGGCACGCAATACATTGGACGTTCTGACTAACTATCAGGGCCTACACGCTCTGTGGCTGCACCGGCTGGCGCACACCATCTGGCTCGAAGGATTCAAATGGGTGGCTCGATCTATTTCAACCTTCAGTCGCTGGTTGACTGGGGTTGAGATTCACCCTGGCGCCACCATAGGTCGACGTTGCTTTATCGATCACGGAATGGGTGTCGTGATTGGTGAGACCGCTGAGATTGGTGATGATGTGACAATTTATCAAGGAGTCACACTGGGTAGCCTGATTCTGAAGAGAGGCAAGCGACATCCTACCTTGGGTAATGGTGTTATTGTCGGTGCTGGTGCTAAGGTGTTGGGGTCGCTTACGGTCGGTGATAACGCCAGAGTGGGTTCCAATGCCGTGGTGACTGAGGTCGTGCCTGAGAGTGCCACTGTGGTGGGTATCCCTGGGCGTATCGTTAGGAAGTATGTGGTTGATGAGGCGCCTCGTCAGACAATGGCAGGAACAATGAATTTTGATGCCCATGCTGTCATCAGCGATAGACTTGACTCGACAGCTCAGGCCACTGCCTCCATGCTGGATCACTTGCAAGCCATGGAACGTCGGATTGAGTCGCTCTGTTTGATCCTGCGAGACAAAGGCATTGATTTTGATGAAGCGAATCTGCCTACGTCTAATGACGAAAATGTTGACTCGGCATCTGCAAAACAGAAGTGTGCTGAGCCCGTGGCTGAGGCGCCATAATCCGGTTGGCGCAGTGGGATGATCTGACTCCGTTGTAACAATAAGTCTCCCGCTATGCTGGCAGTCATTGACCTTTTCTCTGTTATTATTCGCAATCCTTAAACTCTCTGTTAGAAAATGCTGTTCTTGACGAAGATCTCCCTTGGCTGCTTTTGGATGGGAGTTGTTCGGTATTCAGTCTGTAATTGTTACAGAAAGTAGACAATCGTATTGGTTTCATGACATTAATACTTGATTAATTTAGTCAAGTATTAAATAATGATCTCGGATTTACTGTTTTTGTTTTATTCAGAAGGATCAATCATTCATGCGACTGACGACGAAAGGCCGTTACGCAGTGACCGCAATGCTAGACTTGGCGCTGTATGCTAGTGATAAGCCTGTTGCTCTGGCGGATATTTCTGGACGTCAGGGCATCTCTCTTTCATATCTTGAGCAACTATTTTCACGCTTGCGTCGTAATGCGCTGGTTGGCAGTGTACGTGGTCCGGGTGGCGGTTATTGCCTGATTCGATGTACTGAGGAGATCAGCGTGGCGGAGATTATTGATGCCGTCGATGAGTCCGTGGATGCCACCCTTTGTCAGGGTGCTGGTGATTGTCAGCATGGCGATGTCTGTTTGACTCATCATCTCTGGTGCGACCTTAGTAAACAGATTCATGAATTTTTAAATGGAATCAGCCTTGCAGACTTGGTTCAGCGAAAGGAAGTACAGAAAATAGCCTGCAGGCAACATGTCGAGCAGGGAGTGAACGGGTTGTTGACCATAACCCCTGAACACTGAAAGAAGAGGTTCAGTACTGAATCGCTTTAATACTGATCTGACATTAGGATAGCGTCGCTTTACAGCAAATGGCTGGGCGTATAAACAGCAGACCAGAGTGAGGGAGACAAAACTCTGTATGAAACTACCTATTTACCTTGATTACTCTGCAACCACTCCCGTGGATCCGCGCGTGGCTGAATTGATGATGCAGTGTTTGACCCTTGATGGAAACTTCGGTAATTCGGCATCTCGTTCCCACATGTTCGGCTGGAAGGCAGAAGAGGCAGTGGAAAATGCCCGAAAACAGGTTGCCGAACTGCTCAATGCGGATTCTCGCGAGATTGTCTGGACCTCGGGTGCTACCGAGTCTGATAATTTGGCGATTAAAGGTGTCGCTCGTTTCTATCAGAAGAAAGGGCGACATATTATTACCTCAAAAATTGAACATAAAGCCGTCCTTGATGCCTGCCGTCAGCTTGAGCGCGAAGGATTTGAGGTGACCTATATCTCACCAAATTCTGACGGTTTGATTGAGCCGCAAGCGGTAGCCGATGCGATCCGAAAAGAGACGATATTGGTTACCTTAATGCATGTAAATAACGAGATTGGTACTATTACTGACATTCAGTCGGTGGGTGAGATTACCCGTGAACGCAATGTGTTGTTTCATGTGGATGCAGCTCAGAGTGCGGGCAAACTCCCTATTGATCTGCAGGAGATGAAAGTTGATCTCATGTCGGTGTGTGCCCACAAGATTTATGGCCCTAAAGGGGTTGGTGCACTTTACGTACGCCGTAAGCCCCGTGTCCGGATTGAAGCGCAAATTCATGGTGGTGGCCATGAGCGTGGCATGCGTTCCGGTACATTGCCGACACATCAATTGGTCGGCATGGGAGAAGCTTTTCGGATCGCCGGTGAGACCATGGCATCAGAACGTATTCGGCTGCATACCCTTCGGAACCGTTTCCTTGAGCATCTGTCTGATATGACAGAGGTGTATGTTAACGGGAGCTTGGATCAGCGGATGTCGGGTAACCTGAATGTCAGTTTCGCCTTTGTGGAAGGTGAATCACTGATCATGTCGTTGAAAGATGTTGCCGTGTCATCCGGTTCTGCATGCACCTCCGCGAGCCTTGAACCTTCTTATGTCTTACGGGCGTTGGGTCTCAGTGATGAGCTGGCACACAGCTCCCTGCGATTTAGCTTTGGCCGGTTTACGACGGAAGAAGAGATTGATTATGCTGCGAATCAGGTTCGTCAGGCGGTGGTTAAACTACGTGAATTGTCGCCGTTATGGGATATGTATCAGGATGGTGTCGACATCAGTTCGGTTGAATGGGTCGCGCACTGACGATGGAATGACTATGCCGACGTGAAGAGTCGGAAGGAGAGGAAGGTAATGCCTTATAGCGAAAAAGTAATTGATCACTACGAGAATCCCCGTAACGTTGGCAAGATGGATGCGACGGACTCTCATGTTGGTACCGGCATGGTCGGTGCGCCGGCCTGTGGTGATGTCATGCGACTACAGATCCGAGTGAATGATGCAGGTATCATCGAAGACGCCAAGTTCAAGACCTATGGTTGCGGCTCTGCGATCGCTTCCAGCTCTCTGATGACAGAGTGGATGATGGGTATGACGCTGGAAGAGGCAGAAACAATAAAAAACACCATGATTGCAGAAGAGTTGGCGTTGCCGCCAGTAAAAATTCATTGCTCGGTACTGGCGGAAGACGCCATCAAAGCAGCCATCGACGATTATCGCAACAAGCAGTTACAAGCCTGAGCAGAGCATTTTCGGTGGGTGAGCGAAAGTGGTGGGTAGTTGGGCGCTATGGCAGGTCTTTGCAAACTGGGTTCTAACACTGACGTAGTATTGGAAGGGTGATTCATGGCGGTAACCATGACAGAGGCGGCGGCTAGACATGTCCGTCGACAATTAGATAATCGTGGCCAAGGTGTTGGAGTTCGCCTCGGCGTGAAGTCCAGTGGCTGTTCTGGTATGGCCTATGTGATTGAATTTGTTGACAAAACCATGAAAGATGATCTGATGTTCGAAAGTCATGGTGAGCAGCTTTTCATTGACCCAAAAAGTCTGAATTATCTGGATGGTACTGAGCTAGATTTCGTGCGAGAAGGTCTGAATGAGGGTTTCCGATTCAATAACCCCAATGTGGCCAGTGAGTGTGGCTGTGGGGAGAGCTTTAATGTCTGATCCGTTGGCTGAATTTGATCTGCAGCAGAGCTACTTTGAACTGTTTCGGTTGCCCGTGGCGTTTGATATTGAATATGACACACTGAATGCCTGTTACCTTGAATGGCAAAAAGCGGTTCATCCTGATCGCTTTGTGGCGCGAGGTGATCAAAAACAACGGTTGGCCGTAGAGTGTTCAGCCTTTGTTAATCAAGCTTATGAAACGCTGAACTCGCCTGTTTTGCGTGCCGTTTACCTGCTGGAAGTGGCGGGTGTATCGGTGAATTCCGATCGTCATACCGTGGTAGATTCTGCCTTTCTAATACAGCAGATGGAGCTACGTGACGACCTTGTGAGCATTGGCGACAGCGCTGATCCTAAGCGGGCTGTAGAACAGTTGCTGAGTGAGGCGCGGCGTATGCTGGCGACACTGGAGGATGAGTTTGTTACTGAGTGGTCAGCACGAACCGAAGAAGCGTTTCAGAAAGCGGCGGCGATCACTCATAAAATGCATTTCTTGGTGAAATTCATTGCGGAAGCCGAGCAGATGGAAGAGGAGCTGCCGGATTACTGAGTATTTGTTCAGTTCGAATGGAAGGTCATGTATAGGTTGGGCATCTCGACGCTTTTGGTCCGCCCCCCCCCAACACCTTATGAATATCATTTCCTGCATAATTTTCTTTCCTGTAGCAGTTCGATAGCGGCAGAATCGAATCATACGTAAAAGGCGGCAAATGGCATTATTGCATATTTCAGAACCCGGTCAGAGTCTCGTATCTCGCCAGCAGAAGCGGGCGGTGGGGATTGATCTCGGCACTACGAACTCCTTGATCGCTTCTGTCCAGAGCGGTGTAGCGAAAACAGTTCCCGATCATGACGGTCAAGTCATTCTTCCTTCCGTTGTCCATTACGGTGATGAGGTCGTTGTGGGTTATCAGGCCAAGGTCAAAGCGACAACGGATAGCCGGAATACCATTGTGTCCGTTAAACGTCTGATGGGGCGTGGTGTCGATGATGTTAAAACGCTGGGTAATGTGATGCCCTTTGATTTTGTGAATGCCGATAAAGGGATGCCTTTTATCCGAACCGTTATGGGTGATGTGAGTCCGGTTCAAGTTTCAGCTGAGATACTTACAGTCTTGCGACAGCGTGGCGAGGAGGCGTTGGGTGGGTCTTTGAGCGGTGCGGTTATTACTGTGCCAGCTTATTTTGATGATGCTCAGCGTCAGGCGACTAAAGATGCTGCTCGGTTGGCAGGTATTAATGTCTTGCGTCTATTGAATGAGCCGACTGCTGCTGCTGTCGCCTACGGACTGGATCAAGGTGGAGAAGGGGTTATCGCCGTGTTTGATCTTGGCGGTGGCACGTTTGATCTTTCCATTCTGCGATTGAATAAAGGCGTGTTTGAAGTGTTGGCTACCGGCGGAGATACTGCACTGGGTGGTGATGACTTTGACCATGCTGTGGCGCGCTGGCTGCTTGAACAGGCAGGCATTGCCGAGACCTCTCTGACACCTGAGCGTTTACGCACGGTGTTGCAGATAGCCTGTGACGCAAAAGAAGTGCTAACCGCTGATTCTGTGGCATCGGTCAATTTCGAAGGCTGGTCTGGCGAGCTGTCGAGAACGGTATTTAACGCCTTGGTTGATCCGCTGATTGATCGAACCCTGCAAGCATTCAAGCGGGCTTTGCGTGATGCAAAGCTGAACATGTCGGATATCGGCGAAGTGGTCATGGTGGGTGGTTCAACTCGAGTGCTTCGTGTTAGACGGCGGGTGGCGGAGCTAGCTAATAAAGAACCGTTGACGTCTATTGATCCTGATCAGGTGGTCGCAGTGGGCGCAGCCTTGCAAGCGGATATTTTAGTGGGTAATCAGTCCGCTGATGAAATGCTACTCTTGGATGTTATTCCGCTGTCGCTTGGATTGGAAACAATGGGGGGGGCGATGGAGAAGGTGGTCTATAGAAATACCACGATCCCGGTAGTTAAAGCCCAAGAGTTCACGACCTACAAAGACGGTCAGACAGCCATCTCCATTCATGTATTGCAGGGGGAGCGGGAGTTAATAGCGGACAATCGTTCTCTGGCTCGATTTACCTTGAATGGTTTGCCGGCCATGCCGGCAGGGCAGACACGGATTCTGGTAACATTCCAGATCGATGCCGATGGGTTGCTGAGTGTCAGTGCTCGGGAGCGATCATCTGGCATTGAGACCGCAGTACAGGTCAAGCCGTCATATGGTCTGTCTGATGATGAAATTGTTCAGATGATCAGAGACTCCTTTGACTATGCAGCAACAGATAAAGATGCACGATTATTACTGGATCAGCAGGTTGAGGCTGATCGAATACTTGAGGCTGTTAACATCGCGTTGGTTAAAGATGGTGATCGTCTATTGAATTCGGAAGAGCGCACTCAGTTGGAGACGGCCATGCAAACCCTTATGGAGGTTCGCAAGGGTCGTGATGCTCGGGCAATCAAGACGCATATTGAACAGTTAGCCCAAGCGTCTGATGAGTTTGCCGCCCGTCGCATGGATGACGGGGTCAGAGCAGCGCTCTCAGGGCATTTTGTCGATGAATTTGAGGGGTAGTCGATAATGAGCAAGAAAACCCAGATTGTGTTTCTGCCGCATGAAGATGTCTGTCCGGAAGGAAAGGTGATCAACGTGGATTCGGGAACCACCACTATATTGGATGCAGCGTTGGCACACGGAATTGAGATTGAACATGCCTGTGAGAAGTCTTGCGCTTGTACGACCTGTCATGTCATTGTTCGGGAGGGTTTTGACTCGCTGGAGCCGTCTGACGAACTGGAGGATGATCTTCTGGATAAGGCGTGGGGGCTGGAGCATGAGTCACGTCTGAGCTGTCAGGCCATTGTACAGAGTGAGGATCTGGTGGTGGAAATGCCCCGTTATACGATCAACCAAGTGTCAGAACGACACTGAAGCCATTGCGGAGCAGCAGGTCATGATCTGGACGGATGTGGTGGATATCGCCATTGAGTTGAGTGAAAAATATCCAGATACGGATCCCCGTTATGTGAATTTTATGGATTTGCGACACTGGATATTGGCACTGGAGGGTTTTGACGGTGCGCCAGAGCGTTGTGGCGAAAGTATCCTTGAGGCGATTCAGATGGCGTGGATTGACGAGTTGGCCTAATGGCTGCTGGTCTTAATTCACGATAAAATGGCTCACTGATGGCATGATTTTTACACAGTTCGATGATATCACTATCACCGTTGTTAGTATTATCAATGCCACCCTTTGGGCGCTTTAATATAACCTCAACATTCAATGGCTCTGAATGTAATTTAATCAGCGCTACATTAATGTAGTTCAATGTTTAGTCATAACTATTGGAGTTAACCTTTACTTACAAGAAAAGGTAAAAGCTAATAAACCTTTAATATTAGTGCGAAACAATACAGTGAGCATAGTTGTATTGTTTTTTTCTATTTAACAGGCAGTGAATAAAAAGTTTTTTAAATTATTGTAGTCTTATTGGTGATGAATTCTTATTAAACCATAACCATAGACTCAAGCGAATTCAAGATGTAAGATTTAACATCTGAAAATTTTCGTTAATCCTGCTGATCAACGAAACACCAATTCTGGGTAAAGTTTCATCATCAAGCATCTTCAATGATTACGACCATCACCATTATATTAACACTTAATGATTGAACTTTTTAAAGAATTAAACATCCAATTAATTTGTTAATTAAATAGGATGTGTAAGATGGATAGATATATTTGTAAAAATTATCCTGAAGGTATGCAAGAAGCAACTCCCCATCGATCGAAACCTGATACAGGTGATGAAAAATTGCCTTTCAACGGTAGGCATGTCGAACCTAGCTCGTCGTTATCTTTTGAT
>JAGLCE010000149.1 GCA_023146365.1 Endozoicomonadaceae bacterium | reverse complement strand
GGGTCAGAGCTGCGGTCAGAGTGGTCTTACCGTGATCAACATGACCAATGGTGCCGACATTTACGTGCGGCTTCTTACGTTCAAACTTTGCCTTTGCCATGGTAACGCTCCCAGAAAGAACACCAATTTCCAACGCGAAAACAAGGGACAGATAAACGAATACTTTCCCTTATCTCCTGGAGCTCATAACCAGATTTCAACTGATGACCTCGCCCTTATTAAGGACGCGCTCTACCGATTGAGCTATATGAGCGTAGATCAAAACAAAACCAAAAATGGAGCGGGTAGCGGGAATCGAACCCGCACCATCAGCTTGGAAGGCTGAGGTTCTACCGTTGAACTATACCCGCAAACCCCATTTGGGCGCCTATCACTGCTTTCCATTATTCTGGTGGTGGGGGAAGGATTCGAACCTTCGAAGCTTGCGCGTCAGATTTACAGTCTGATCCCTTTGGCCACTCGGGAACCCCACCACTACACTGTTTGCATACTATTTGCTGCCTTATTTTATTCGCAGCAATTTTTTTGTCAATCCCATATTGCCACCATTTCGAGAACCTCGAACGATTTTGATAAAATTAACGCTCATCAACAAGCGAGATGTATTTTATTGAAACTCACCAAAAGGTGCAATACCAGAGACGCATAACTCTTCATGTTTCTCGACAAATCCGTATCGGCCTTGCAGCACACGCCATAGCCCATCATTCATTAATTCATGATCCTCCGAAGTAATTTCCAACCAGTACTCCCCTCCCGCTGAAGCGAGGAATTTTTTGAATCGGCACGGCATAGCCTCGCTTAAAGAGACGCCGCTCTAGCGAAACTCCCGACGCTCTTCCTGAGAAAAGCCCCAACGTGCGCTGCTCAACGCCCTTTGAAACAAACTCAGAAGGGGTAGTTTCCGACAACAGCATTATACCCACTCCACGCTCACTACTTCGTTCACCCTGTACAGGTAACATACTTCTCCCGCGACTGCTCATACCAAGAACCAGCAAAAAAGCTTCCATTGACAATCATCAGAAACAACCAGCCATCAGAAACAACCAGCGCATCATTTTCATACGATTTTATTGGTTTACGCTTTTATATCAATGCGATAGCCAGACCATCAAATATCAAACCAGGAAGATGCAAAACCGGAATAGTCACCAGGTCCGCCAACACAGCCGCATCAGCACCGCCCAGCACGACTACAGCATTACCGCCTAGAAATTCATACTCTTTTTCAATCAAGGCTGCCATCATAGAGACTACACCAAACTGCATGGCTTCAACCGTTTTCATTCCCAGCTGTCGCCGAAAACATGGCTGATCAGGAATCATCAATCCATCAGCGTTATCGGCCAGCGACTTGAGCATTAAATTAATACCGGGAACGACAAATCCTCCCTTGAAGCACCCTTCAGCATCAATAATATCTAGCGTCAGCGCCGTACCACTATCAACCACAACCAGTGGACAATCCGGCATCGCTGCCCTAGCCGCCAACAACCCCAGCCACCGATCCTCGCCATACGTTGAAAGATCAATATCGGCAAGACGAACACCAGCAAGCACCTCTTGCTTAACCGGACGCTCCACCCTGACACCCCAGAGATCAAATACCTTCGCTACTATAATGTCATTGATTTCAACGGCACGAACTGACGACATTCGACTACGATCAGGCTTATCATGCAGAGTATCAGCCACACATCGCAACATAGACGAATAGCAGTCTGTATTATTAATAACACCAGACTGAACGATTTCACCCTTCAACAGAAAACGCCACTTTAAACGAGTATTTCCGCAATCAAAATCAAGAATCTTCATATGGAACGCAAAGAGACCTCCCCTCCAAAAAAAGACTCTATTTCACCATCTCGATCAAGCCGAAATCCACCCTGTTCACTGACACCGGCAGCTATTCCTGTGATCTCTTTATCCCCCGTAATAAGACGCACACATTTCCCAACATAGGCATCATATGCTTGCCAACGCTCTCTAAATGGAGCGAATCCTTGCTCCTGAAACTGATCGAGATAACTGACCAAATACTTGATCAATTCACCGACTATCTGATTCTTATCTACAGACCTACCCATTACATGGCATACATCCGTAGCTGGTTGAGTAATTGCATCTAACTGTGCTTGGCGAAGCTTCACATTAATACCAATGCCAATAACAACCTGACACTCGCCATTCAGATCTCCATTAATCTCTAGCAAAATACCAGCGAGTTTCCGCCCCCGACAGAGGATATCATTCGGCCATTTAAGCTCAAGATCCTCAGCCCCCATCTGTCTCAGTGTCTCCAGCACTGTCAGCCCAACAACCAGACTCAACCCGTCCAAGCCGGACAGGCCACTATCAAAGCGCCATAGCACCGAAAAATAGATATTGGCTCCCAGAGGACTGATCCAAGATTTTCCACGACGCCCTCGCCCTGCGGTCTGGTGCTCCGCAATGCAAATCTGAATCGGTTCGGGACTATTTATCTGTAATAAAACGCTATCATTGGTGGATGCTGCAGAATGTAATACAACCAGCGCAGTGCGAGACTGAATGGATGCATCAATATAGGAACGAATCAATCGACTATCAAGCAGCGCTGTATCGCTTGACAGGCGATACCCTTTTCCCCTAACCGCATCCAGTACAAGCCCCTGCTTTTCCAACTGCTTTAGGCGTTTCCAGACAGCTGCTCGACTGACGCCCAGAGCATCCCCCAACTTCTCACCGGAATGAAACTTTCCATCCTGCAAAAGCGTAAGGATATTCCACATTATTTTATCCCTAAGAATTTTTCAGAACAATATATAGCGCAAGCCAGCACCTGACAACGATAAGTAACACATCGCATTAAAGGCCCATCGAATGATATATGCATAGGAAAAACATGCTGCCACTACGTAGCGCAACAAGAAAGGCAAAAGATAAGGCGATCAGGAATTATTAAGCTTCACAGAAAA
>JAGLCE010000148.1 GCA_023146365.1 Endozoicomonadaceae bacterium | reverse complement strand
CTTTGAAGTCACGGATTCAGGATGATGTAACCGTGGGATACGTTTAACACCGTTTTTTACCACCTTTTAATATTTCTTCCACGGCACACATTTTAGTAGTGAGTATGTTTAAAAACTTGTGTCAGCGCTTCGTCAACTTATCAGTTAATGTATTCGTCTTAAGGATCTGAAAAAAATAGCTACTTGCGACAGTGACAGCCTTCAGTTTTTCACGGAGTATATTCCAGCGATCAGAGATTTTTCTGTGCTTGCTTTTACCCTGGTTTCGCTTATTACTGGATCGGTTTCGGAGTGAACCGGATAGAGTGACGGTGGACATAAATGGTGCGTGGCGCGCTGGAATAGAGCACATTATGGTAACCATCAACGATTTGCGCTTTCAGCCTATGCTCACCACGATGGACTTCTTTAAGAGTAAACGTGCCGCTGGTATTGGCTTTGGTTTTCACCCCGTTCTGCAATAATTGGATTGTGTGACCGGTTGCCAGATCAGGTATGACTCTGGTCGTGACTATTATCTCAACAGGATTGTGTAAACTCGCTTCTTCCTCTGGTGAGATAATGGTCAGGGAAGAGTAGTTATTCTCTTTTGGTGATGTCGTTTTTGGCTGGCGGAGAATAGATGATGGAGATACAACTTTGTGAGGACTCAGCCTGACTGCTCGGGCATTCGCACCGGAGTCTGGATCGTTGGTGTATACGACAGTACCATCTTTTTTGATAACCTTGTAAACGTCCGAATTTGCAGATGACTCAGATGAAACGAGCATCGGAAAAAATAAAATGGCCAATACGGCCTGTAGGAGTGAGCGCATGGGATAGCCACTGCCCTGATGATGAGATGCTAACATCATAGCGACTCCCAATGAACTTCTCCACTCTAGTAGCAAAAGGAGTGCGGCCTGAGCTATGATATCTTATTGCAACGTCTTTATTAAAACAGGTATTGTATGATGAAGTTTCACTCAAACGTGAAAATAATTCATCAATATAACTCTCCCCAAAGTGCTGGACATGATACATCCAACATAAAAACACGCTAAAAAACTTGCTAAACCTGAAATAGTCGTTAAATATAGAGCTGTATACGATGCCTAACTTGTACGACAAGCGAAAAATATTCGTTATCGAAACGTATTGCACCATATATGCGTAGATATTAAAACAGTGCGGTAGGTCAAACATTTAAAATTGCTAATTCAAAAAACTTGAGTGTGTGAATATCATGGGTTCATTATCCGAACTATTGTTCAAAAATCGTCAATGGGCAGAAAACAATAAAAAGCAAGATATCAATTTTTTTTCCCGACTCATTCCTGGCCAATTCCCACAATACCTCTGGATCGGTTGTTGCGACAGTCGGGTTCCTGCTGAAATGATCACCGGCTCACAGCCGGGTGAGCTGCTAGTACACCGTAATGTCGCTAATATGGTACTGGATGACGACACAAGCTGCTTGTCTGTTTTACAGCTTGCTGTGGAGGTTCTGAAAGTCCAACATATCATCATTGTCGGTCATTCTCACTGTGGTGGTGTCACAGCCGCTCTTAATAGTGATCAGTATGATGGCAGTCTTGGCTCTTGGCTACAGAACCTTAAAAGCATTTTCCAGCAACATGAAAAACAGTTTAATCTATTAAGCGATGAAAAAGAACGAATCAATCTGCTCTGTGAATTGAATGCGGTACATCAAGCTGTTAATGTCGCCAATACCTCAATTGTACGTAAAGCTTGGAAAAATAACTCTCCATTAGTTATTAGCAGCTGTATTTACAATTTTGGTGATGGGCTGCTCAAAAAGATAGGTGAGTCTATCAGCGAGCCAAATAATATACCGGATCAGTATCAAAGTTTAATTCAGAAATAAACCATCGATTGATTCGAAACCACATTAAAGAAATGATTATCGAACTCTAGTCGATACATAAGGCTGCTTTCGCACATCATGACTGCTCGCAAAAATCAAGGGGTCGGAGTAATTGAT
>JAGLCE010000147.1 GCA_023146365.1 Endozoicomonadaceae bacterium | reverse complement strand
TTATGGTTTTATGGTTTTATGGTTTGATAAATGACCATTGCTGTACGTTTATCATAATGTCAGTGTCTGTCCGGCGAATGTTTGTGCCGAATTGCCAAAGCTGTTGTAAGGAAGCCTGAAATGACCGTTCTGAAAATGACCGACTTGGATCTGAAGGGTAAGCGCGTTCTGATTCGTGAAGATCTCAATGTTCCTGTAAAAGAGGGAAGGGTGACCAGTGATGCCCGTATTCTCGCCTCATTACCGACCATTCAGCATGCGTTGAAAGCTGGCGCCAAAGTGATGGTAACATCTCATCTTGGGCGCCCTGTTGAAGGTGAGTATGATCCTGCTTTTTCCTTGCAACCTGTTGCAAATTACATCAGCAAAAAACTCGAATGTGATGCTCCCTTGATCCGTGACTGGTTAGAGGGTGGTTTCTCTGTGGAAGATGGCAATCTGGTGGTTCTTGAGAACGTCCGTTTTAATCTTGGCGAGAAAAGAGATGATGCCGCATTGGCTCACAAGATGGCAACGCTGTGCGATATCTATGTCATGGATGCTTTTGGCACTGCGCACCGCGCACAGGCGTCGACTCATGGTGTTGGCCTTTATGCACCGACTGCCTGCGCAGGTCCTCTGTTAGTAGCGGAACTGGACGCACTCTCCCGAGCGTTGGAAAAGCCGGAACGACCGATGACGGTCATTGTTGGTGGCTCCAAGGTTTCTACCAAATTAATGGTGCTGGAACAGCTGTCTGATATCTGCGACCAGCTGATTGTCGGTGGCGGTATTGCGAATACTTTTTTGGCAGCGACGGGATGTAATGTAGGTAAGTCGCTGTGCGAGCATGAGATGATTCCTCAAGCGAAGGCTCTACTGGAGAAGGTGAATATTCCTCTGCCTCTGGATGTCGTTGTCGGCAAAGTTTTCAGTGAGGATGCGCAAGCCATCATCAAGTCGGTTGATGATGTGGCAGATGACGACATGATCTTCGATATCGGCCCTCAGACTCAGACACTGTTTGCCAACATCCTGAAAGATACGCGTACGGTTATTTGGAATGGCCCGCTTGGCGTGTTTGAGTTCGATCAGTTTGGTGAGGGTACTAGGGCGTTGTCGCTATCCATTGCCGAATCCGCCGCTTTCTCTATTGCTGGTGGTGGTGATACCCTCGCTGCGGTTGATAAATATGGCATCAAGGAGAAGGTGTCTTATATATCTACTGGTGGCGGAGCCTTTCTTGAATACGTAGAAGGCAAGGTGTTGCCAGCTGTCGCTATGCTGGAGAAACGGGGAGGTTAAGTCATCGTTATTGGTTGATGTTTCGACGCTACAGTAGAAAGAACGCATTGAATGTGTCAACGTTTTAAGTGCTTACGGAGAATGGATCCAGAGGTTTACTATTGACCGTAACCTTGAATCTCTTTCATGCTGTCTTCTATTTACGCTGACCCCTTATCGATGGTAAAAACAGCAAGGTACATACAGGATTCACAGGAGTGCAGTGATCAATGGCCTATATAAAAGTAATGCTGTTCTATTTGATCGGACTGATCTGTGGTATCTTTACATTGGCCATGGTGGTTGATCCATCAAAAGGTTGGATGGCCGCAACGGCGTCAGGTATAGTAACTTTTTTTTTCTTCTATGTTGCTGGGCCTGCACTTTCCAGTTCTGTAGAGTGTGTCAAAGATGATGAAAAAGAAGCCCCTATTATACAGGAACAACCTAAAAACAGCGCGCTGAGCACCAATGCCTCTGGGCGGTTGATTTATCAGATCCCCCCCGTAAAAAAAACCGCCAAGGGTTACATCCTTAATCCTGGTACCACATTTGAACTGACACTGCTCACTGATTCCGAAACGGAGGCACAGACCGTCAGGGATTTGATTGACCATTATGAGCATGGTACTTGGCTGGAAAAAGCGCCACTTGCACCGATTCTGGCGCGTTGTCAGTTGCGTTGCCTTGAAGTTGATGCTTATATCAAAGTTCACAAAAAACAGTTCCAAGACAAGGTCAATGAACTGGTCAACAATTCACAGGAGTGGAGCCATGCTAGCAAATCTGATCAAGCCTATTTGATGGAAAAAATCATTGAAAAAGCGATATCAGTTTTGTCTGTAAGGCTATCCACAGAGCTCGCGCCTCTTCTCGAAGATCTACCTAACACTGCAGGTTTAGATGCAAAAATCGTCGATTCTTACGGTCAAGAAGCTCACACACTCTACATGCTTTATGCCCACGAAATAGGAAAAACACAGAAAATCCATGCAGTTGACCAGGTGGTCTATCAGAATTTCAAAAAACTGGTCACTGCTAAATTATGCCTGAATGGTGTAAATATCCCTCAAGCGATATTGCTGGAACAGCTGTCCATGACCGATCTCACCGAAATGATTACAGACTGCAATCTTCACGAAAAAGCCAAAAATAAAGCCGACGCCATCTCTATATTGGGGTCTGGCAAAAATGTCATGGAAAGACTCATGAGCATGCTTCCCGTCAACGAACTGTATTATTTGATTCCTCCAAAGGGGATGGAGAAAAAGATTGCCGATTTACAAAAGTCTTGGTGTTATTATGATGCGCTGGCAAAACTGATGAAAACCACTTATAGCATCGCTCGAACTAACACTTTCAAATTAATCACCGCACCAAACGCTCTCAGCGGAGAAAAGATTCGATGGGAAGTGAAAAGCTGTGATGATTGCTCCGATTGTGAATCTCTGCACATTCTCTATGAGCACACTCCACCAGAACCACCGCTACATGTCGGATGTCAGTGCCTGATCTATTGGCATCACACTGCTGCATAGCGTTAAGCGAGAATGAATATTCCGTCAGTCAGCATTTCGAAAAATTATGGGTGCACTTCTGTATAGAGCCGAGAAATAATATGTACATAACCATATTTCGACGTAAGGTGTCAGGGTATGTCGAGTCTATGGTATGCAACGAAACACCAGAAGTTGATTATTTGTAGGCATTGGGTGGTCTGCCGTAAGCGTCAGAGAGGCGCTTTCTGCCCAGATGGCCAGCTGTTCAATATCACGAATTCCCTGATGACTAGCCCGCTGCTTCAACTGTTGATCAAATGCCTCATTCGAAGCACTGGTATATTGCCCACCGTACCTAAACGGCCCGTATAGGAAAAACAGTCCATCTGATGGTAATAGTCGGCCAGCCTCCAGGAAGAGCATCTTTACGGTCTCTAGCGGCATGATATGTACAGTATTGGCTGAAAATAGATGATCAGCATGCACATTCGGCCATGGCTGGCTGACATCCAATAGTTGTGGTTGAGCAATATTGATACAGCCACTATATTGCCGCCAAGCCTCAAGTCCTGATAGATTGATGGCTTGCTCAGTGGGTATCCAAGTCACATGTGGTAAATGTTCGGCAAAGTAGGCAGCGTGTTGACCGGTGCCACTACCAATCTCCAGTACTGTCGATGGCTCACTGAGGTAGCCAGACAGCCATTTAAGTATGGGTTGACGGTTGCGATGTGTTGCTGGGGCGTCGGGTAAAATCATATTATCTGTTACTGGTATGTTATTCATTAATGGAGCCTCTAAAAACTGTTTTTCAGCCTAAAAAATTAGCTAATCACTAAACGAGCAAAAGTCTGCATAATGACTAAAATCCGATCCACTGATGACAGCCACATTTTTCATGCATGAGAAGACTTAATAAGGCTTAATATTTAATTTTTATTGTAAATGATCCATTATTTATTTAAAAAATTACTCTGAAATTTCCGAAGAGCTAGTTTCTAATGGCTCTTACTGATCATCAGGCGAAATCAGGCGAAGAAATCAGGCGAAAGAGTACCATGGCTTTTGGTAAAAGTCTTTATAATACAACTCTGTTAAAGTTGTCATCCTGTTCATATTAACATAGGTTTGATCCAAGTTTTGTTTTGACTTAAGGTTAGACATCTTTATAAAAATGGCAATTTTATATTTTTAGCACGATATGTTAGAATGAGGATTAGAGTCAAAATAAAGGCAAGTGGATTCTGCGTATCTGTCTGTTATTTAGCGAAATATCGATCCTGTTAGTTAAGACTGTTATACAGGACGAAAACACATTTCTTCCTATAGTTACTATCCTAATACGAGCTTTTTTTATAAGAGGTGGGCTTATTCGGGTTGACATCCCGAAAACGAGAATTAGCCTCTTCAAGGTAAACTTCATGATTGGCTTCAAGCAACTGATGGAAGGAAGACATGGCCACTGTGAATTTTTCTGTGTCAAGGATATGTTCCAATACCCCAGTTTCACCACCATCCAGAGCGCTGGGACATAGCACTTTGTATTCTTCTAATATTTTAGTGAATTGGCTTAATGAATCTGGTGAGACTTTAGGTGACGTACTGTTATCACTAGTCCAATAAGCTTTCGTCATCGTGCCAACTGGGGTAGCTTTTTTCTTTATCTTTACATGTTGCTGAAGTTGCGACTGCACATGCTCTAATTCAGCAATTTTATCTTCCATTGCCTCAATATCCGTGCTTTTCATTGTGCTTTTATGGGCATCAAGTCTTGTTTTTTCTGCCTCTATATGTTTCTCGGTTTTTTCCAAAAACCGATGAAACAATATTGGAGCTTGGCTGCTAACTTCAAGCTTATTCTTCATATTATTGGTAGCATCAATCAAATCAGTAACATTTTTTACTACTGCATTAGACTGCTGTGAAAATGGTAATGATGGACCATTCTTCAAGTGTTCATATTCTTTTTTTAACTCATCAAAACTTGTTTTCCAGCTGCCATCTTTAGAAGATTTATGAATGATATTGTTAGCTGCGGTATAATCCTTCTCTGTTAGAGCATCTTTATTATGCTTAGCATAAAGATTCAAAACTTTCCTTGCTTCCTGTTTTTCAGCGTGAGATGCATTTGTATCATTCAGAACTTCTTTGGCAGAGTCAGCTTGTTTTTCGTCAATCTTTATAGCTCTATCTTCATAGTATGAACGAACTCCCTCTAAAGTATCCTCCAATTCATAATTGGCATTGTTCCCTGCTGTTGACATATTAATCATAAGTTTTGCCAAGCTTGTTTGATTTTGTTTGTCAGCCAGAAAGGCATCCCAGGATGCTAGCTTATTTCCTGCTTTCCAACCATTATAACGAGTCATTAAATATGTCATGGTTGAACAACCAAAAGATTCTTTTTCAAAATGATAGTTATATTTGCTTGCTGCACCCTCAATAACAACAGGAAAGGCTCCGTAAGTAGTAGCGTTGATACCACCATGGACTGCAACTTCTTTACCCGACAAATGTCTTTTGTACTGTAGATGATACTTACCGTCCAATCCCTCTACAAAAAACAACTCAATCTTTATGCGCTTCATCCCTTGAAATACTGTATCAAGTCCAGCCATAGGATCCATAACAATAGGTGATTCTCCATCTATTGGAGGTAAGGTGCCCGTCGATTTTAGTAAAGCAGACATGAGTGAACTTTCCATAACTGAAGCTGTGGTATTTGCGCTAACTCTTAGCGTTATGTACAGGTACTTACCGTCAGAGTCAGGATTTGGTTCATTTTCATTTCTAATCCGTCGGACATGCACTACCCCATCGAAAGGCCCAAATGCAAGCTTGGATGTAACTGATTCAAACTGAATGCTTCCATTCATTTTTTTCTTCAACTTAAGATACTGTTCACGATCAGATTCAGAGACATAAATATCAGGTACTGATATATCTAGACTCATTTCTTTTAAATCTTCTTTTTTATTTGCCACTTCTTTATGCCATTCCTCAGACATGCTTTTATCGTGCAAAGGTTCCAGTGATGTAACGCTTCGTTTATACATATTTGTTAATTTTGCATGACTAACCATCATCTTATTCAGCATATCTGCTGAGCACTTACTCCCCCGCAATTTGTTTTTCCCTGATTTTACAGTAAGTGCCTTATCTCTAGTGGAAGCTTTACTAGAGTTAGATCTAATAGCATTTACTGCTTCGCAATATGTCTTGTATTCTTCATAGTTTATTTGTATTAAACTCTCTGTCGTTTTTTTTATGTAATGAAGTTCTTTCACAATGCTTGGGTTTAAAGTAGCGCCACGATTATGCATGTTAAACGCAACTTCTTCTAGCACAGCAAGCCTTTTACTCATCATAAGGATAACATTTCCTCCAGATATGCTATCTGATTTTACAGAATTATCCGTTGGTAAAGGATAATGATTTGCTAAATAATTTCTGCATTCACTCATAAGATCTGATGGTATAGATAAATTAAAATAATTACTTTCATAATCACTTAACCATTGAGGATTATTATCTAGCTGTTCAAGTAGCGGAATGTTTTTTGTAAATGTATTATCCCACTTAGTTGATGAGAGGTTAATTGAAGCAACGTTAGCTACTGTTCCACCAACACGCCTATCATACACCTCACGTTCAATTTTCAAAGGAGAATCCTTTTCTTTCGAACCATATTTAAGTTGCACATTGTCCATATCTAGTAGGTTTAGATCCTTAAAGGCACTTTGCAACAAAGGGATTTCTCTAATCAGATTTTTACGATGCATTTTATCTTTTATTGCCGTATGAGTAGATCTTTTAATCTTTTGCCCAGGTGTCCATTTATGCATGGTTAGCAAGATCTTATCGGCGTAAAAATCAATAAATTCGTCCAAATTATTAAACACCTTTCCATCAATTTTCCCTATCGCATTTTCGGCATAACATTTAAACATATCGTTACCTAGTGTAGCCTGAAACAAGCCTTTTTTATTCTTAAAAACCCGTATCTTCGTATCATCACAACCAAGTATTTGAGATGAAATTTCAAACCCTCCTTTAAGAGATGCAACGCCCAAATCTAAGCCGCCCTGCCCTCTTGACAGTAAAACTGACTCTTCACTTGGATTTTCAAAACAATTAAAAGCTTGTTTCAACTGTAATTTACATTCAACAACCAAACAGCGATTAGCTTGGTCTTCTACAATATCTCCTAATATTTTATAGGCATTAATAATAGCTTTGTATTCTTTGTCGCTCAATTCCAGTTTGTTTTCTGCTTTCTTTGTTTTATTTGACAGATACTCCTTTTTTAGTTTTAAAGAAAAATTATGTAGAGTTTCATGTAGGTTTTTGATCTGACAGTGATCACCGTTTGCGATATAACATTTAAAATTTTGAACCAAATTAATGTTAATAAAATCTTTGTAGTTAGGATGTAATTCTTTTGTCTTGTTTATTAGCGAGTCTATCATTTTTTGGATATTTGTTTTTTCATAAACACTCAGTACTGTCTTTGATTTGTTTGCTTCATTAATACCGTTACTAGGGGTTTCTGAGCTAGGGTTGGCTAATTTAGTGGTTTCTGATTGATTGATATTAGTATCAGCTATTGGTTGGACAGCTTCGACAAATCTAGGATCTCTAAAGCCAATTGCTATTTTTTCTTCAAGTAATTTTATGATATTTTCATGCAAAGACTCTTTAAGAGAATGTCTTATTCGAAATTGTGGTTCAACCGTAACCATCGGTTCTGAATCAAGAGTATCAAAATCAACTAAATGTTTTTCTTCGGTATGATAAGAGTCTGAATTTTCTCTATTAAATGAACTTTCAATAAGTTTGTTTGCGCTACTTGTTGATCCATATTCATAGCCAGAATCCTGATTATCTGAAGTATTATTTAAATGATGTCTAGCATTTTCATCATCACTTTCTTCTTCAAAACTATAAAAACCTGAATCTTCTCTATTTAATAAACTTTTATCAAGTTTGTTACTCTCTTTTCTTGTTTCAGTTTCAGTTTCAGTTTCAGTTTCAGTTTCACGGATATGGTCATTATCAGAATCTTTTTTGCAGGAGGTTTTCCCTAAGCCATTTGGAGTATCAGAGTTTAATGTAATCTTACGCTTTATTAAATCAGTGGAATTTATATTATTATCACTAGGAACACCAGAATCCTTATTGTTTATTTTATTTTTTTTAGTAAATCTGTTCGAGTTATTGTTAGAAGAATAATTATCCCTAGAGTTCTGTCTTATATTTTCTTGTAATAAGTTATTAAGTACATTATTTCTTCCTTGAATAGGTCCTTTCATTACACCACCTTATAATATATATATAACACTTATTATAGTTAATCCCTGCTTGCGGATTTCATTTTCTAGTGAAACACATTGAAAATTGAAGGCCAGTGGACGAAACTCACGGTCGACTAAAGCCCAGTGTGAGCTCACTATGTCAAAAACATATACCCGACTGACCGGAAATGAACGATACTAGATTTATGAAGGCGTGACAGAAAAGCTATCGCACCGTGAAATAGATAGGTTAATCAACAAGCATCACAGCACAGTGTCGAAGGAAGTAAAACGTAATATTTGGTTACGAGGTTGTCGACCTAAGCAGGCGCAATAAAAGTCCCAGAAACGGCTGCTGACTAAACCCCGATACATAAAACTGACGCTGGATGTGCAATCATTAATTACTGAAAATATTGGTAAGCAGTGGAGTCCAGAACAGGTACATGGTCGACTTCGAAGAGAATGGCTTCCTATGGTTTGCGCGACCACTATTTACACTTTTATCCAAAAAGATAAAATAGCTTGGGGTGAACTTTACAAGCACCTTAGCCATAAAAAACCTATAAGAAACGTTCAGGCTCACCGGATAAAAGAGGCCAAATTATAGGGCGAGTCTCAATTGATGAGCGCCCACCCATTGTTGATGAGAAGATTCGTATCGGTGACTGGGAGGCGGATACGGTTATTGGTAAAGGCCATAAAGGCGTATTAGTAACATTGGCCGATCGTGTTAGCAAAAAGGTGCTTATTGCTCATGTTGCATCTAAACATGCAGAGGTGGTCAAGGACGCTATTATAAAGCTGTTACAGGCCGAGAAAAAGCATCTCCACACGATTACGTTTGATAATGGAAAAGAGTTTGCTTACCACACCAAGATACAGGAAGCACTGGGTTCAGATAACTATTTCGCACATCTTTATCATTCGTGGGAGCGTGGATTGAATGAAAATCATAATGGCTTGATACGCCAATACCTTCCGAAATGAATGGAGTTGGATAAGGTAGCAGACGAAGAGGTAAGCTTGATTCAAAATAAGTTCAACAACAGACACAGAAAATTACTCGACTATAAAGCACCTAATGAAGTATACGAAGCTACGCGTTGAGCTGCATCATTAAACGGTGTCGCACTGATGACTGAAATTCGCGTCAAAAAACAACTCTCATTAAAGCTCTGCGCGCTGTTAACAAAAGGCACTGGATTCCCAATATTGAGTTGATTCGAACATACAGTGCTCTTTTGGCGACTGGTAAAAGCGATTTTTATGCGATAAAAAATATGCGCAATGATGACTGGTTCAAGCGCTGCATGTTGGCATTCGATAAATGCCGTCTTCCAGTCGTTTGCGTCAGAGGTTTGATGAAGGTGCTTCCACACTGATGCCCCTGATTAATGACAGTCTGGCGGAGGTCGCTGTTAATCTGGCTGCCCTTGTTACAGCCCTGCCAACTCGGTTGGAAGGGCTGTAACAGGGGCAAATGGGTGTATTTTACCTGTGCTGTCTTTGGTTAATGTCATTGTTTTTTCTTTGAAGTAACGGATTCAGGTCTAAGGTTTGCATGATCGTGCACGATGAAGATGAGTATTATCTGTTGGGTAATGATAATAGTGGAATTTTCGTTATTAAATGCCATGAGACAAACATTAAGAATTAAGCGAAAAGTAATCAGAGTGACGCAAAATGTCATCCTGGTGACAGTAATGGTTCCTTCTTCGAGGTTTTACCGTTTTTATTCTTAAGTCTGCATCTGTTAACCGTCGATTATTTGACTGTTATGCTTGAATACTCCTGTTTATAGTTAAATTACAATGTAAATTAAGATGTTTTTGCTTTTAAATGAGACCGATTTATCAAATCCAAGCGAAATAGTAAACAAAAACAGTGATAAAGGAAAAATTATATGGACCTAGCCTTTCTTTTGGCTCACTTATTGCATAACAAATGAATGATAGTGGATGAAATGGAAGTGAACCTTCAGGGAGAAAGACGATGATATCTAATAATAATATGAAACAGCAAGGTTTTACCTTGATCGAACTGATGATTGTTGCTGCAATCATCGGTATTCTTTCTGCTGTGGCGATTCCCGCTTATCAGGATTACACCAAGCGTGCTCACGTGACTGAAGGGTTAAGCTTGGCTTCAGGTGTTAAGGCTGCCGTGGCAGAATACTATTCCTCAGTGGGGTTATGGCCTGTTTCTAATGCCGTTGCTGGACTTGATGCCAGCATAGCTGGTCATGCGGTGAAATCGGTTCTTATTGGCGTTGCTACTGGCGGCGCTGCTACTGGCACGATTACTATTGTCTACAACGAGAAAGTGGCAGATGATGGAACATTGATACTACAGCCAACAGCTACCGGTGGTGCGATATCATGGGACTGTAGCGCGGGTACTGGCATGAGTGGCAAATACTTGCCAGTAAACTGCCGATAAACATAAACATAAACATAAACATAAACATAAAAATAAAAATAAAAGTAATTACAACAAGGCCTGAGTTTGATAGGTTACAGGATGCTTAATTGACGTGTAATACGATCTGATCTTAATGTGAGCAAGTTGTTTAGATAGCCACTTTATTGTTTCGAGAGCCTGCAAATAACTCTGTGTAATCGCATTATTTAATATACGCAGCCAGTTGCTCTGAGAATTCGGTCATAAAGTGGCTCATTGCCATTTCTCAGTTTCTTACCGCCATTATCCATGTTTTCGACGCTACCTTGATAGCAAGGAGGACAGTTTTGGTCGCAGAGCTGTTAGTTTACGGGTCTGTATCAGTTTATGGATCATGCTGTTGAACGCTTCTTCGATGGTGTTGGTTGTGTAGATTACTGTGAGCCCTCAGTATCGCCAGTGACTTTAGCCTTCCTCATTGAATTTTCGCATTTTGTTACCCATTACGAATGTTTAGTAGGTCGTTTAACGCCAAATGATTGGTTTTATGTCTGTTTCTGGTGCTTCTATTGATTTTTGACGGGCCTATCCTGCACCTGCGCATAGCAGGGTTCCGCTACACAGTGCCGTCTCATCACACAAAAGCAAGGTGTCGCATGCCTGAGAATTGTGAAAAATTAAGGCTACGAAGAGTTGGGTGATTTAGGTCAATGGCTGAGATGAAGCGATGTGAAGGATTTTTGCATGCCTATATTTTACCAGAATAACTCGGTTTTGTTGAGTTATTCTGAGGTCTCTTAGCGTTAATAGTATCTCTAACAATATCTAACAATATCTAACAATATCTGGCAATTTGCGATAACCTCGCTTGATTTGGTGTTTTCCTAGTAACCATCCATTAGTGAGATCTTGAGGGTATGCCTGTTATTGTAATGTCGTTTAGGTGGCTTAAATGGCGAGATGAAAATACGAGACCCTGCTCGTAACAGAAACGGTGTTACAACGATATGCTCTCTGTAGTAGCTAGGAGCCTGTCGGACTTAGCCGACCGTAGCGAGAAAAAGTCCGGTTTGAGTTAGTTTTTATGCTGATTCGAAGCGAATAGTGGTTCAATTCAACGAAAAGCAGCATAAAAAATGGCCAAATTAGGCTTTTTCGTAGTAGGTTCGTGGTAAGTCCGACAGGCTCCTAGGGCTTCTCTTCATCTGAAATGGTGTTTTCCTTCAAAAGATCAATCACCTTTGCAACTTCTTTGATTGTCATATATTGGCGGAGCGTTGTGGCTTGCTGATGGCCAAGAGTCGTTTTATGCATAATGGTTTCTGTTGATGCCTCTATAAGATTGCTCCAATCGTTAAAATGTTTGGCAAGCTCACTGGATCGCTGCTTGCCTATGTTAGGAATACTGAGAGCCAGTATTTGTTGCTGGAAAGAGGTTCGGTGGCGGGCAACGGTAATACTTTGGTAGATTCTTTTAGCGTCTGAATGCTTGATTGCACCGTACTGTTTGAGCGTATTCGGTGTTATTTGTAAAAGATCTGCGAGCTCTTTGATGGCGCCATTTTCAATCAATCGTTGCAGTATTTGTGCGTTGATAGCCGTAATGTCCAGTCCTTGCGAACCGGATAACCACTTCATGCGTGACAGAAATTGTTGAGAGCATGACTGGCTGTAACGAAGGCAGGAAATAGGCGAATAACGTGATGTGTCTGGCATGTTAACAGGCTGTCGATCGGTTTGACGCTTGATCACTTTGGTCAGTGTTGGAATAGCGTCTCCTTTGAGTGCAATACTGATCAGGTCTCCAAGTGCAATATCGAGTGTCTCAAATTGTTTCACGCTTCCAACAGAAACCTGCTGCACCATGACGCCTTTTAAGATTGTTGGTTCTAGGCTCAGTAACGCAGTGATTTTTCCCGTTCTGCCAATTGAGAAGGTGATTTTGTTGACGACAGTAACAGCTTGGCTGGCGGGGAATTTCCAAGCGATAGCCCAGTGTGGCACAGTGGCGTTATTTCCTAGTTTTTTTCGTACAGCCATGTCGTTGGCTTTGATGACAATCCCATCCATCAGGAACGGCATGGACGGTTGAGATTCCAGTAGCTTTGTCCGTAGGTTTTCTGCTTCATTGCTATCTGTCAGCTGATAAGAGTAAACATTGACAGGAAAGAACCTCCAATTGACCAACTGTTGGTAACTTAGACTGTCTTGGGCAAATGTATGATTAACCCATTGCCAAGGAAAGAAATCCAGTACTGCCAAGTTGTTTTTGTCCGGTGTTTCAGTGTGTAGTGTTGCTGCGCTGAAATGGCGGGCGCTGACATAAGGCTTTAATTGGTCGGTGACCAGATCCAGCCGTGCAAATATTTCTCCGTGTAGAATAACGAGCGGAATAGTGGTATCCAGATGTTTTGGGATTCTTTGAATGGCGCAGATAGCTGGCAGAATATCCTCTCCCCGCTCACCATCGCCGCGTGTTGACGCGCGTACCAATGTGCCATTTTTGTAGACTAGCTCTGCTGCCACACCATCAATTTTGGGTTGTAGTATCACTAGGCTGCCAAGACGCTGTATGGCGTCGATGAATTGAATGATCTCTTTCCTGTCACTTCCTTTCTGTAGACTGGATAGGCGAGCGTTATGCTGAACAGCAGCTGTTGTAGCTGTTGTAGCTGTGTGCTTCAAAGCGTTGTCAGTGGTTTGCTTCATGCACTGGGACAGTTGGTTTCGTTGTTCTACCAGAGCATCATATTCAGCATCGGATAATTCGGGGCGGTGTGTACGGTAGTAAAGTATATCGTGGTGCTGGATGGTTTCATTGAGAGAGTGTAGCTGTGTGGCGGAGAGTGATGTACAGACGTTGGCTGACACATACTCGATACACAGAAAAAGCAGATATAACAATACATGCATTTTTCTCATGATGAATCCCAGCTGTAATAAACGGGAGTATCGACAGGTTGTGAACCGATTCAAACCTTCAAACCTTCAAATCTTCAAATCTTCAAACCTCTAGCCGTAATAGCCGTTCGGATTCTGTGACTGCCAGCGCCAGACATCACTAACCATGTCTTCCAGCGATTTTTTGGCTACCCAGCCAAGATCGTTCCGAGCTTTGGAAGGGTCGGCGTAGCAGGCAGCGATATCACCAGGCCGACGAGCAACTACTTCGTAAGGAATCGGTTGTTCTGACACCTTCTCAAAGGCGCGAACCATGTCTAATACGCTATGGCCTTGACCAACCCCGAGATTCCAGGCCTGTATGCCACAGTTTTTATCTAGGCGTTGGATCGCACAGATATGACCACAGGCCAGGTCTTGCACATGAATATAATCACGGACGCCAGTACCATCCGAGGTCGGATAGTCATTGCCGAAAACATTGAGGATTTTGCGCTTGCCAATAGCCACTTGAGAGACACATGGCATCAGGTTGTTGGGGATACCGTTGGGGTCTTCGCCCATCAAGCCAGACGGGTGTGCACCAACCGGATTAAAATAACGCAGCAGAGCGATATTCCACCGGCTGTCGGCTTTATGTAGATCCGCGAGTATCTCCTCAATGACTAGCTTGGAGCGTCCATAAGGATTGGTGGCGGATAGCGGAAAATCTTCGGTAATCGGTAGGCTGGCCGGATTGCCGTAGACGGTTGCTGACGAACTGAAGACTAGGTTTCTGACCCCGTTGTCTGCCATCGTCTGGCATAAGGTAATCGTACCGCTGACATTGTTCTCATAATAGGCCAGCGGTAGTTCACAGGACTCACTGACTGCCTTCAGACCGGCGAAGTGAACGACACAGCTGATAGCGTTGTTCTGAAAAATCTGTGCCAGTAAAGATCGATCTCTGATATCTCCCTCAATGAAGCGAACGTTTCCCCCAGTGATTTGTTCAACACGGTTCAGAGATTCTGCATGGCTGTTGCAAAGATTATCGAGAACCAGTACGTCGAAACCTCTCTCTTGAAGCTCAACACAGGTATGGCTGCCGATATAACCGGCACCACCAGTAATAAGGATAACGTTCATTATTACGTTCCTGAAAAGGCTGTTAACCGGTGATCCTCATAGAGAGATCAACGCTCCTGCAGTGCTTGGTCAACAAGCCTATTGATATAGAGTCAACGCCGGTTTCAGCAATGGGGCGCAGGGTCGCTTCAGTGATGCCGCCGGAAGCTTCCAGTTTGGCGCGACCATCACTAATAGCAACCGCTTGGCGCAGATTGGGTAGAGTAAAATTGTCCAGCATGATAGTGTCAGCACTGGCATCAAGTGCTTGCTCCAACTCTGCGAGAGATTCCACTTCGATCTCAATCGGTTTTCCAGGAGCCTGTTTTCTTCCCTTCTGTACAGCCTGAAAGATCCCTCCACAGGCGGCGATATGGTTTTCTTTGATCAAAAAAGCGTCATACAAACCTGCGCGGTGATTATGGCACCCTCCGCAGGTAACCGCATATTTTTGAGCCAGACGTAGTCCGGGTATCGTTTTGCGGGTATCTAGCAAACGAACATCGACCCCCTGCACCAAATTGACGTAATGGTGGCAAGTCGTTGCAGTACCGGAGAGCAACTGGAGAAAGTTGAGGGCGCAGCGCTCTGCTGTCAACAGTGATCGCGCGGCGCCGTGCAGGTTAACAAGTGTTTGATCCGCATGGATCGGTTCACCATCGTTGACGAGCCATTCCACGTCAATGTCTGCGTCCATCTGTCGGAAGACTTCATCCACCCATGGTCGGCCACAGACAATGGCAGCTTCACGAGTGATAATCCTAGCGCTGGCTGTGGTGGATGTGGGGATCAGGTTCGCAGTGATATCACCGGTGCCAATATCTTCTGCCAAGGCGTTTCGCACATTCAGAATAATGGCGTCCTGGAGTGCTTGTGATGTGTGTAACTCAGGACTTATGCTCATGCTTTACCTGTATCCGGCTGAGGCGTGATTATGACAAGCGTGTTCCATGCAGACTATCAGTGCTTAGGAATGAGGTATAGCAGAGAAAAGATCAAGGGAAGGCTGCTTCGATAATCTTGAGGGAGTGTGAATTTTTCAGCAGTCTGAATTGTTGCAAATTCAGGGTGATGGAGAATTCCGTACTGATGCCGGGGATGGACGTAACACTCATGGCGCCCTTATGGTTGTTAGTAATAATGTAATAGGAAACTGATAGTCCCAAACCTGTACCGGTACCAATATCTTTGGTGGTGAAAAAGGGTTCAAAGATGCGCTTACGAGTCTCCTCATCCATACCGATGCCATTGTCGCGAATGGTAATCAAAGCATAATCTCTCTGTCGACGGGTTTGGATGGTGATTTCGCCTTGCCAGTCGACTTCTGAGCGGGCGCTGATCGCTTGGGCAGCATTTTTCAGCAGGTTCAGCAAGACCTGTTGTATTTCATCCGCAATACAGGGAACCGCCGTTAATTCTTCATCCAGATCCTGCTCAAGACGGATGCTCATAAAATCAAAACCTTTTTTCAGGTCAAAGTCTGAGCTGGCAATCTCGACAGTACGTTCAATGAGTTCGGATAAGTTGGTTGCCGTCAGGGTCTTATTGCCACGTCGACTGAACTGAAGCATGTTGGAGACAATTTTTGACGCTCGCAAACCTGCGTTGCTGATATTGTCCAGAAACCGAATGATCTCCCGATTTTCTAGATATCTATTGAGGATGTTTAGGCTTAAGTCGAGACCAGCAGCTTCTTTTTGATTAGCTGGTAGTAACGGGGAGATGCGTCGCTGAATATTCTGAACGCCCTGAATGATAGCACCGAGCGGATTATTGATCTCATGAGCCATGCCTGCTGCCAGTCCGCCGACAGACATCATCTTTTCTGTCTGTACCATCATCTCTTCGAGTTGTAGGCGTCGGGTGATGTTATCAATGCGAATCACCGCACCGTTGTTGTCATCACCACTTAATGGGTAGATCACCAAATCCAGATAGTTTTCACCATCAGCAAGCAGCAACGGTAGCTTTTCCACCAGTTGTGCAGTTTGCTGATCCAATGCCTGTTGAACCTTGGGCAGGCAGTTGGCTAAAAAAGGCATGAAAGTTCCAAGTGGTAAACCCAAGGCAGTATCGTGATCCATAGTGGTAAGCTGGGTGGCGGCTTTGTTGCACTGTGCAATGAGTAGCTGTTCATCTACGGCAATCAGAGCTGAGGGCATGGAGTCCATGATGTTGTTGAGATAGTTCTGGAAGCTGGTCAGTTTATGCTCGGCTCGTTTGCGAACCTTGACTTCAAGCTCCAGTTTTTTATTGGTCATGTGAGTTTCAATGGCTAGCGCTTGTGCTTTCACGCTAGCCTGTTCCGCTTTGTCTCGGGCACTGGTCAACAGCTGATCGCGCACTTCAATACGGCTGAGCATGGTATTGAAGGTCTGAGCCAGAATCCCCATTTCATCGTGATAAAACTTCTGTGCACGAACACTGTAATTCTCTTCGGTTGAGACCGTGTTGGCAATCTGGATGAGGTGAAGTACCGGCTGGGTGATGTATCGATGGACTTGCCGAGCAGCAACACTGGTTAGCAGGAAGATAAAGAGCAAGATAATCAGCACTGCGATGGTCATGCCTACGTAGAAATCCATAGGTAAAGAGGGGTCTGTCTCAATATAAAAGGTCACTGTGCTACCAGTGGTTCGATCAACACGGATAATATGTTGTGTTTTATTGGCGACCTGTTCTGGTACGGTTTGCGGTATAGTCGGCGTACGCTTCTTTGAATCATGGGTTGCATAGAGCTGACCGTCTGCTCCATACAAGGCGATGACTTTAATCAGAGAATATTCACTGGCAGCCTCAAGAACTTCAGCCGCTTTTTCAGGGCTTTTTAGCAGGGTGTTCAGCACGGGTTCTTCTGACAAAATACGGGTGACAGCCTGAACACTGGCTGGTACGAAATTGTTACGGGAGACCAGATAGGCAGAAAGAATAAGTGTTGTACTGGCAATTAATGCGATTGCTAGTACGACGCTGACCATTACCAGTATCAGCTTGCGACTGATGGGTAATTGCGAGAGATAGTCATTCAGTCTGGACATGGATGCCTGGTGTTTGGGTGTTTCGGATATTAAGTACTAAGTTGTACAGCTATTATCCTATTTGAAAACCTGTTAGGCGGCCGAACTTTTGTTACTGAATGCCCCGCTGTTTCAATTGTTCCATTAGAGCTTGATGGGACGGTAGGTTCATGCCAAGTTGTCGAGCTTTATTCAGTAAAAAACCATTAATAAAGGAAAGCTCAGTTTTGCGTCCGTTGCTGACATCCTGCAAAGTTGACGAGTAATTGTTGGCCGTACGCTGTAGAACCTCTCGGGTTATTGCCTGAAGGTTAATATCACCGCCGATGTTGAGTCGCAGCAGTAGTTGGGTTGTCTCTTCACACAGTGCATTGACTTGCTGCCAGCGTTCTGGACAAGTTAGTAACTCACCGTTCCGACATTGGTGGATAGCGGTCAAGCCATTGATGCTACCGTTAATCGCCAATTTAAGCCAGAGACGTTGCTCGATATCGTCACATGGATGGATGGAGAGTCGTTTAACGGTTGCCAGTTTTGCGAGGGATGATGGAAGCAATGGCTGTTCTGGACTCAATGCACCGATCCATGTCTGTCCATGACCCGCATGATGAACGGTCCACTGAGCGGGATACGCTGAATCAGTCGGTTCTTTCCATGCGCCGTCAGTCGTGGTGCCTGCCCACACAATGCATTTTTTCAATAGTGAGTTGGCGGTCTCTTGGCTGCCCATGCCATTCTGCAATAGCAGGATGATCGCGTTATCTGTCAGCATGGGTGCGATATCATGCACTGCCTGCTGTGTGTCCTTGGCCTTGGTCGTTACAATGAGGTGCTGTATTGGCGCAGTAATATGATGCCGATCAGTAATGGAGATAGTAAACCTTTGACGTCTATTAGCTTCCACTAGTTGCAGTTCAGGTTCCAGATGGGTGGTATGACCAGTTATTTCCTGTAGGCGTTGCTCCCGTAGAATCAGGGTGCATGGTCTCCCGCTTTCTCTAAGGCTTGCCGCCCAAAGACAGCCCAATGCGCCAGCGCCAAGAATGGACCAGTGATCCGTCATGTTGTGCTCCATCGTTAACGTCGGTACTAACCTTATCTGTAGACGCATCTAGATTATATCATCGGATGCTCACACTATTAGCGTAAAGGCAAAGAGTTTGATCATCCATGTCGGTGATACACCATTGATCTTGCTAGCAGTCTGCCGGACTTAACTAACGAAGCTGTAGAAAAATTAACTAATATCAATGAACATCATTTTTGTTCAATTTATAAGTTAAAAATAGTCATGGGTTTTAAATTTTAGATAGGTAAAGGCACTACAGAACAATTCTAGGGCACTCTCCGAATCGTCATTATGAACAAACTCTATTTTTCTACAGCATCAACGCCACGGAAACACAGGTCGGCCTAGCTGTCCTTTGCTGACTTTGTTTCGGGCTTTATTGCTTGGAACATGGTATCGTATGTCCGATGTGCAGTTGGCTCAGTGCTTATATAGAGACCTACTGTTTCGCAAATTTTGTCACCTTGAGCTCGGTGAAGACGTTCCCGAAGCCTCTACCTTAGGACGGTTTCGTACACGATCGGTCGAGCATCACCTGTGGAGTCAATTGTTGGCGGAGATTAATCGTCAGCTTGAAGCTAAGCACATCATCATGAGCGAAGGTCGCATTATAAGTTTTTGGCGCTCTATGGTTTGCCCGAACCATGTTCTGCGGGATAGGTGCGTTAAAATCCGGTGCAAAGCACTAGAAACAGGCATAAAACCGATCATTTGGGGTTAAATGCCCCAGAGAGTTTTGTAATGAATGACAAAATGAGGGAAGTTTAATGAGGATGGCTAAAGTTGCTAGTTATTCTGTGGTCTCTCAGAATTAAACTGTTTAGAAATATGGTTTTTCAGGGCGGACTCAATAAATTACGGACAATCCTCAGTAAAAAATTGAATCCTGAGTCTCACTCAGTGTTCTTAAGTGCGGGAACTGTGTAAGCAATCAAGAAATCACGGATTCAGAAATCATAGTATTTCAGGAGCTGTCGGGCACTCGTGTCACTTAAGTTGGGTAGCGATGGATCTGCACAGTGACGAATCAATCATTCAAATATCGGAAACGGAACACACCATTGAATAGCAATATGCAAAGGTCGCAAGCCTTGACTATGGTGGATTCAAGCAACAAGTGCAATCGACTGCCATGTATAGACTTTGAAAGGTATTTCATGTCGGAATAGAAGTAATGACAATGTTCACTGAACCAAGAAAGAGGTTGATCGACTGGGTGCGACATCAATTGATCGGTCCGCCTAAGCCTAAGCCTGATGATCCGGACTTACGAGGTGTGTTGCCTACAGAGCGTTTTCCCTGCGGTGCGCTTTATCCTACATCCTCATGGGGCGAAGGTATCGATCCTGTGGGTGAAGATGTCGATGAAATAGAAGGTACTACTGAGGTTGCTGGTGAAAGCTTAGCCGAACCTGCCGTTGTGCGACGTTACATTCCACCCTCGTCACTGGGTTTCTCGTTTTTTATTAAGGGGAAGGATATACGGTTCCAGGTGTTGAGCCGTGCCGTCAGGTATGAACGAGGACGAGATAAAAATGACTGGACACGAATAAAACTGTCTTCTGAACAAGGAGACGACGAGACATGCGAGAACATCAGCTGTCCTGGAAAGGAGCAGCACCAGCGCTTTGTCAGCCTGGTTGATAAGGCACATATAGACATTCAGTGGCGACACTTTACCGATGGCTGGATCGTCACGGTTTCTCTTTGCAATGCTCAGGAGCTTGCAGATAGTGCGACAGGTAGAGACTACGTCTGCGATCGTGCGGAAAAGACCCTGTTCGAGGCTAGTCTCCGATGCGTGATCGACGCTGGCGATGTCGGTGTCTATCCCCGCGTCGACCGAAGTCTACTAGACCAAGAAGAACAGGAAATCGAACTTCAGTACGCCAATCGGCACATCTACGCTATCGGGCATGGCTGTGCCGCCAACTGGGAGCTGAAGGACGGCAAGGTTGTTGTTGAGCTGCGCTCCGAAACAATGCCAGTGGTGGAAGTCCCGCAGATGACAGCAGATACTAGATCGGCGGGCGAGCCTGTACTGTCGCTGGCGCGACTGGCTGACATCGACAATTCTTCTCGAGTATCGACAATTCTTCTCGAGTTGGGTAATTTCATCAGCGGATACAAGAGCTGGGTTGCCAGTCAACGGGGTAATATCCCAAGTCTTCCGGCCGATGATCGTGCAGTCGCAATCCGCATGGTCGATCGCATGGATACAGCCGTCTCACGCATGGATGTTGGTCTGCGCTTGCTGAACGACAAGGTACAGGCAAGGCTGGCTTTTTCCTTAGCCAATCGCGCTATGCTGGATCAGATGCGCCAGCATGATCGTCTTCAGGTCAAGCCTCGCGCTGACGATCTCTATCGTTGGCGTCCGTTTCAGTTGGCTTTCTTGTTAACTGCGCTGGAATCGACGGCGAATGAGGACAGCGAATTCCGCGAGACGGTTGATCTGATTTGGTTTCCGACAGGCGGCGGAAAAACCGAAGCTTATCTCGGTCTGATCGCTTTCCAGATATCGATGAGGCGTCTTCGTTATCCTGATACCGGGGGTGGAACGGCTATCCTGATGCGCTATACATTGCGTCTGTTAACCCGAGATCAGTTCATCCGCGCCACCCGCCTGATCTGTGCGTTGGAGCTGATACGACGTGAAAGAGATGATCTGGGTTCCGTGCCGATTACCATAGGCATGTGGGTGGGAGAAGCCATCAGTCCGAACACCTTTAAGAAAGCGGCTGAACTTGTCAAGAAGGCGATTAGCGCTGGGGAGAAGCCTGAACTTGTGCTTGATCACTGTCTCTGGTGTGGAGAGGATTTCAAGGCCGACCGTAACTATAGCAGCACCTCGAAGCGTTTTCACTTTCTTTGTCGGAACCCAGATTGCGGTTTTGGTGCGTCCTCGGATGGTGTACTGCCTTGTAATATCGTTGATGAAGCCTTGTATGCAGCACCTCCGACCATGTTGGTCGCCACGGTGGATAAATTTGCGAGGTTGGCCTGGGATGAGCGTACCAATGCGTTTTTAGGGGACACACAATATCGACCTCCGGAACTCATCATCCAAGATGAATTGCACCTGATTGCCAGTGCGTTGGGTTCGGTGGCGGGTCTGTACGAAGCCGCTATCGACACCGTACTTCAATTGCGTGGCGTGTATCCAAAATACATTGCATCGACCGCCACCATCCGCATGGCGGATCAACAGGTGAAACGGCTGTATGGACGCAAAGTTGCCGTGTTTCCGCCGCCGGGTCTGAGCTGTGATGATTCTTATTACGCCCGTACCGTTCCTTTGGAGGAACGCCCGGGCCGAATCTATGTAGGCTATCTGGCGCCGATGCTGAACCATCAGCAATGCCTAGCTCCGCTGGCGGCGGCTTTGCTATTGGCCCCGCACGTACTGTTCGAGAGTGATCAACATAAGCGGGAGCTGTTGGATGCCTGGTGGACGCAGGTGGTTTATCACGGCAGCCTTAAGGGGGTAGGGAACAGCCATACGGCGTTTGCGAGCGATGTACGCGATTTCATGCGGTTGTTGTCTGGCACAACGGAGAACGCACAGACCAACGAAGACGAAAAGGCGAACCAACAAGAACGTTCGACACCGAGGATAGCACAACTCACCAGTTTGCAGGCGGCGGTGCAGAATGCAGAAATTTTCGCCCGGTTGAACAAAGCGCGCGAAGAGGATGGCTGCTTGGATGCCGTGCTGGCCACCAATATGATCTCGGTCGGGCTTGATGTGGCTCGATTGGCACTGATGATTATCAATGGCCAGCCGTTGACTACGGCGGAGTATATTCAGGCCAGCAGCCGCGTGGGGCGCAGCGAGGCACCCGGCCTGGTGTTTGCGAACTATTACCGTGAACAGGCACGCAGTCTGTCACACTACGAGAGCTTCCGCCCTTACCATGAAGCCTTCTACCGTTTTGTCGAGCCGACCAGCGTCACGCCTTATACCTACCAAGCCCGCCAGCGAATACTGCCGGCAGCGTTGGTCATCGTGATACGGCACTGTGGGCCTAAATGGTTGAATAACAATGCAGCTTACAACTTTAATCCGGACGATGATGGAGTGTGCAACGCCGTTAAACAACTCAAACGACGTTGCGAGCTGTCAGCACCCGATCAGGTCGATGAAGTGAGCCGCCATATCGACGCTTTAATTGCTGATTGGCATGGGGAGGTCAAACGCTGCAAGAAGGCTAAAAGAAAATTGGAGTATCAAGTCCCCGACGAGAACAATGAGCGCGATCGCCTGTTGTACAACCATGATGATCGGATTGCTGGCCTGTGGCTGACCTTGCAATCCATGCGCAACGTCGAAAACTCGGCTCTGCTCAAGGTGCTATAAACTATGGCCGATGAACTGATTCCGATACGCCTGTCACACCTGCTCGGTCATAGCGGCGTCGGAGCCATCGTGAGAGGGGCGAATGGATTGGTGGTCGTTCAGGATACCCGGCAATGGACGGATCGCCAAGGCATCTCCGCTGGCAAGCTGATTCCGTATGTGGAGCGCGTGCGTGCTGCGCTGGGTATTGAGGAGCAACTGCACGAGCCGCCTGTGGCGAAAAAGCTAGTGAATGGACAGATAGATGGCACCAGTGTGCCGGCGACGCGATTCCCCTCCTGGATGCGCTGCACGTCCTGTGGCGCCATGTATCGTTGGCCGTGGCGGAACGGTCAGCCCGATCACGCACTCCTTTGTAATCATAAAAAGTGTAAGCGTCACCCGAAGCTGGAGCAGGTGACATGGGTGGTCGTACATCCTGATGGATACCTTGCCGATGTGCCGTGGCCTTTTCTCGTGCATCAGGATGCGAAGAACCTCGCACAGAGAAACTGCAAAGTAACAGATCAATTACGGTTAATTGAATGTGGCTACGAAGGACGCATTTTACGTTGCGGTGCTTGCCTCGCTGAAACCCCGTTTCGTGGTGATGAACGAGTGGGCTTTGGTAAGGGCCGAATGCAGCCATGGACCAAAGACGATCGGGTTGCGCCAATACCAATAGATATTGCGCAGGTGCTGGTAATCAATGACACGCGGGTTTATGCGCCAGTCGTTGTATATGTTCTGGTGATTCCACCGGAATCTCGTGTGCGCAAGGGAACCGTCGTGGATCACTTGTACCGCAACTCCAGTGATCGTAGTTGCATAGACGGTGCACGAGAGACGTTGAATCGGAGAGTCATCATAAAGAAGTGGGCGACGAAATATCGCTGTACCGTCCAGGATATCAAAGACGCATTGAAAGATATTGAGAACGGCTATCCCTTGTATGACGAGAACCTTACACCTGGGCAATTGCGGGAAAGCGAGTTTAAGGCATTTCTGGAGGTGCTGTCCGACCAGCGCGAGGACGAAGATCTGGTAACTTGCAACAAAAGTGACGAGTGGCGTGAACTGGGAATAGAGGAAGGTCTAGATACTGATAAACGAAAAATTCTCCACGGCGTCCGTCATCTTGTCCGCGTGGATCGTCTCAAGGCGGTGAAGGTATTCAAGGGCTTTACCCGCTTGGGCGGAAAAGAGATAGTGCCGCCGGACATCGTAGGAAAATCCGATTGGTTGCCTGCAATCGAGCTGTATGGAGAGGGCATCTTCCTCGTGCTTGATGAGGATCGGCTCAAGAAGTGGGAGAAAATACCTGCGGTTGTTTCACGACTGAAGCCACTACTTCCCCGATTTGGCAAATCCGGTCGCGATGACCCCAATCCGGTGACAACACGTTTCATGTTATTGCATACGTTGTCACACTTGCTGATGCGACAAATCGAGTCCGAGAGTGGCTATCCCTCGGCGTCGCTGATTGAGCGTATCTATTGCTCCACCGCACCTGAGTCCATGGCCGGTATCCTCATTCATGTCGCTGTTCCCGACATTGCCGGTTCACTGGGTGGCTTGGCTGAACTGAGCGAACCCCGGCGCTTTTTAGGAATGCTGATTCGAGCACTGGAACATTCGCGCTGGTGTTCGCTTGACCCAGTTTGCAGTGAGCATCAAGGTCAAGGACCAGGCTTGCTGAATCGCGCTGCCTGTCATGCCTGTGCACTGGTGCCCGAGCCTGCCTGCGAATACGGCAATACTTTGCTGGACCGTGGCTTCGTTAAGGGCGATGCCGTTAACGAGCTGCCTTCATTCTTTGAGATAACCTGAACATGCCAGTTAACCGCGCCCGTCAATTCCGTCTTCCCTACATTCATGAGCTGAACAAAGATCAGGATGAGGCGCTAGCACTGCCAATGGATGGGCAACACCTGATGGTCGGCGGCCCTGGCACCGGGAAGTCGGTAGTGGCGTTGTTACGGGCGCAACGCCTCGCAAGGAACGACAAGAACTACCAAACACTCGTTTACAATCGCTTGCTGGATCATTCAAACCGTTATTTGTTCGGTAGGGAACAGAGATTCTCCGCCAAGACCTGGGATTGCTGGTTTCGTGAGCTCTACAGGCATTTTTTCAAATCCGTTCCTACGCTTGAGCCAGATGCTCCGGGAGGATATTGCGCAATAGATTGGAAGGCTGTTGAAAAACAGGTTTCTTCTCTGGAAAACATCCCAAGTCGAAGCGATGAATTTCTGGTTATTGATGAGGGGCAGGATATGCCGCCAGCCTTTTATCAAACGCTGATCAGTTTGGGTTTCGAGAATTTTTACGTTGCGGCTGACCAGAACCAGCAGATCCACCCTGACAAGTGTAGCTCACGCCAAGATATCGAAGACGCACTAGGGATCGAATCCGACGACACGCTGGAACTGAAAACCAACTACCGGAACACTCGTCCTATCGGGCTGCTTGCCCAGCACTTTTACCCAGATGACCCAGCCAGTCCAAGGCCCGACCTGCCTGATCTCATATCGGCTGCTGCAACGCCGGAGTTATGGACTTATGATACGGAAAATACAGTAACACTGGCTGCGATGACAGACAATATCCTCCAGTTGAGCGACCGTAATCCACGCAAGCTGATTGGGATCATTACTCCAAACAATGACGTGCGGAATAAATTCCATGATGCGCTTCTTCGTGCCAATCCAAAGCTAGACAATGACAAACCGTCGATCCAGACCTTTGCTTCTGGCCTGAAGGATAAATTACCGAACTTCGATCAGGGCGGTCTCATGACCATAAACGCCCAGTCTTGCAAAGGACTGGAGTTTGATAGCGTTATCTTGGCTGATATCGACCAGCACCAACCGAAATACGATTCTTATATGCTTAAGGCACGATTTTATGTCATGGTGGCGCGTGCCCGAGAACAGGTCATGCTGCTCCGTACTGGCAATATTTGTTCCGTCATTGATGGATTACTGCCCACCGATCCAACTATTCTTGTCAGGAGGTAGCTCGTGACCACGAAAATTGCTACTTCAAAGAAGCCAAAACCCGCGGAAATATGGCACTTGGTAACCAACCATCAAAACATGCTTTACATGCTGGCTGCAGGGTTGGTGATGAGCCCCACGGGTTTTCGAGGTAAGCACTATTCCGATCCATTGAGTGTCTATCCGGGCTGGATTCCCTTGTTTCGAATTCGAGACGGTTTCAGAATTCCAGTCAAGATTCCAGCCGACGTTTTGACTCAAGCTACCAGCGAGCGTAAGCATTTGGTGCCCTGCATTGCGTCTTTCGATTTGAGTGAGTTGAGTGCAATGTTCGGTCCTATTCGGATGCTGTTGAGGGATGGAGGTATGCGAAAGGTCACCTCACCAGCCGTGAGAAAAAGAAAAGACGACCTTGCACTTCTCGTTCGTGCGCCATTACCGTCAACCTTGCTATTGAGCGTTAACTTTTGCTCATTCGAGGACAAACAAGCATTCGAACGTGCCGCCGATGATGTCTCGAACGTCGATCTGTCGCCTTATCAGGTTAAGATTTCGGAATCGCTGTTTTCCTCCGACCCAAAGGTTGCGTGGCCAGTGGCGCAGTTACAAGAGTTGTCGCTTGAGGGTGGCGGTGACATTTATCCCGCTTCTGAGGATGGCGGTGACATTTATCCCGCTTTTGGACAGACGCTTGGCGGCGTGCTTGCGATGTTGTACCACACTGCTAATCGCAGTGATCTTGGGCTTGCGGCCTTTAGATTAGCAACTGGAGAAGACGCGAGCGACAAAGATAATGACCTGGTCAAAAGCGACCCCGTATTGGCCGAGCTACCTAACTGGACAGCTATGGGTGAGATATCCGAGTCAGCAGATATCCGTGCTCGGCTCTTTTGGGGCGTTATCCAATCGCTGATCACCGCGCAGACGCATGAACGCCCGCAAACGCCCATCAATGTGGCTTTTGCGTATCTAGAGAGTCAGCTTGATCTGCTACAAGAAATGGAATGCCGGTCACGTCTGGAACGATTGGTTGCGAACATGCGTGGTTTCCTCGGCCTCGGTGCTGGAACAATCACTGAGCTGCTTGAGCGGCATAAGGGGTCTTTATCGAGGCCTTTACTATTGTTCTGCTTGCGCGAACATTGCGCGAATCTGCTGGAATTTTCACATCCATTATTAAACGACACTGAGTATATTCTTGCTGGAATCTTGTTCGGTGTGCGCGATAGCTGGTTGCAGTTGCCTAAGGAGCTGCGCGATCCGAATATGTCTGCCTATGTGGCTTTTCGGATGGCAGACGCTGAGCACCGGAAACAAGGTAAAAACGTTGCCATGGATGCTGCGCCACTACGTCCGAAACCCGTGCGAGAACTTTTTACTTCGCCAAGCGGCGAGTGGAACAGCATGAAGAAGGACGTAGCCGTAGAGCTCGCGGGCAAATGCAATTGGAACGATTGCATTCAGACACGCCTCACTTTGGCAGAGGGGGATTTACCTGAAAACTTTGAACGAAAAGGCTTGCAGGTAGTGTTGCCGGGTAGGGTAGCGACTGTTACGGAGGAAGTGGATGAGGCCAAATTTCTGCATCGTTTGGGGCAATGGCCGCCGATAGCTACCCAAGTCGAATCCGAAGTGCGGGAAAAACTTGAGATCGTTACAGCAAAACCAGGAAGGTAAACGGAAACCATTATCGATGAGAATGATACCGAGCCAGCCTTTGGCAACTGATAGCAAGCTTGAAGCACAGGTATTTGATCAGTTGCGATCGGCATTTTCAGGAGGTGACAAGAATGGCTGGTTTGCCATGCATTCTCTCAATCTTCCCAGGCATGAATATAAACGATTTGGTGAAATTGACTTCGTCGTATGTGGGCCAATGGGCCTTTTCGTACTAGAGGTCAAAGGTGGCCGAGTCTCTTGTCATGATGGCGTTTGGGAAACGACGAATCGGTATGGTGAAACTGACCGGCTGAAGGAATCTCCATTCAGTCAAGCGAATAGTGCGCTGCATGGTCTGTTGAAAAAACTACCTGACACAATATCAAGATCCTTCGTGGCCGGTTATGGTGTAGTTATGCCAGGAATCGAGCGGCTCCCCGATAGTGCGGAGTGGGATCGTGCTGTTCTCGCGGACGGTAGGGAATTCAGGCAGTTCGAACAGTGGCTGGAGCGATTCATTCGGCATTGGCGGACAAAGGATAAGAACAAACCTGACGCAAGTCCCTCGCAGTTGAAAGCCCTGCAGCAATGGCTCCGACCTGATTTCGAGGCCGTGGTGCCATTACATGTTTCAGCGCATGATGTTAAAGATCGGATCGTTAGATTAACCGATGATCAACTGAGGTGGGTCGATGCCATTGAGGTCAATCCTCGAGTCATTTGTTCAGGTGGTGCAGGGACAGGTAAAACAATGCTGGCGTTAGAATTGGCAAGACGCTGGTGTGCTACTGGGATGAACACAGTTTTGACCTGCCATTCACCCTGGCTCAAGCGCTATCTGGAACGACATGCCGTGCCGGGATTGACGGTCAGCCTTGCGGACTCGCTTCACGTCACAGTCAAGCGAGCCGGTATCGAGAAATTTGATGCATTGATCGTCGATGAAGGTCAGGACATTTTGAACATGGATGCGCTGGGCATGCTGGATAGCTTTTTGTCGGGTGGAATAAGCGACGGGCGTTGGTGTTTTTTTCATGACGTGAACAATCAATCAGGTCTGTGTGGCTCCTATGTGCCAGATGCCTATGACTATCTTTCAGGTTTTAACCCGTCACAAATTCCGCTGAAGACGAATTGCCGGAACTCGCTGCCGATCCTGCAACGGATACAAGGCGATCTGAACGCTGATGTGGGTAATTCAGGGGTTGGTGATGGTCCCGCGGTACGTGAAGTTTGTGTTGCGGACGCAGACAGTGCAATCCAAGCTTTAGAGAAAGAACTACACGACCTAGTCGACGTCGGAGGTTTCAGTCCGGGAGACATTGTCGTACTTTCGCCGGTACCGTTTACACAGTCCTGGACTTCTTCTCTTTCCGAGAATATGCGAAACTCAATCTCCGTTCTGGACGATGCCTCACCTCGTAACATGAATCGTCATAGCATCGGTTTTGCACAAATTGGGGATTTCAAAGGGCTGGAGAGTGAGGTAGTAGTTCTTGTCGATATGCCAAGACCTGGGCATAGCGAGACCCTGCGTTCGCTTCACTATGTTGGGATGAGCAGGGCGTGCGTGCTGTTGAGCATAATTTGTTACTGATGCTCTTCGTCGGTCAGGATATCATCCACCCAGTAGACCACGCGCCCACCGATTTTAGGAAAAAGAGGCCCCAATCAATGGCGCGCCTTGGCGTTATAGCATTGCTCAAACCCGCCATGTCTCTCGATCTGCAAGGATGAATCGGCTCATCGTCGGTCTGATGCATTATTTGAAAAAACTGATTATCTCATAAATGCGTATCCGTAGCGTTAGTTAAGTCCGACAGACTGCTAGGCATTGAAGACCAAGTTCAACATAAGCGCTACAGAGGGAAGCCTTTTTTAAATTTTTGAACTTTATGTATACAATTAACATCTAATCATAACAATATAAATTAAATATTTTTAATGTTACGTAAGGACTGTTATGAACAGAGTCGGCAATTGTTGTGTTATGAGTTGTATGGTGAGCAGTATAACTGTGAAGCATTAGGACAGGATGACCCTGTATGTGGAAAAAGAACATATGAATGCCTTAGGGTGTTCACAATAATGGAGATAACCAGGCCCTACCATCTTAATTTTAATAATACGGGCGACGTGCTGAAGCAATATCTATTTGCCACGAATAATGGTGAATTTCACTGCACAAAGTGTCACAAAACCGTGAAAGTAGTCGACGTTAGAAATAAAAAAGTTTGCCAGAAAGGCAGATACTATGCAGCAGAAGATTTCCATCAAGGAAGTTGTATGTTTCTTAATAAAAAACTGGGAATCCGTCAACCATTTCCAGTGATAAACAGCCATCCCAAACAAGAAAAATGAAGCCCAATGATAATCCGGAAACAGAACAAGCAGGAAAATATAATAAAGAGGAAAACAGAAAAGAAAGTTTCGATAAATGGCCGCACAAAAATCAGCAGACAGCCGATGCGATGGCAAAATCAGGTTTTTGGTTTACTGGAGAGGGTGATACAGTTATATGTTTTATATGCGCTATTAATCTATGTAATTGGAAAGGAGACTGTAAATTAGATTGTGTA
>JAGLCE010000146.1 GCA_023146365.1 Endozoicomonadaceae bacterium | reverse complement strand
GTAAAAAAGTAAAAAAGTAAAAAATGGGGTCGTTATGCCCCATGCCCCTTGTTTTTTGTCAGACTGAGCTAAATGCCATCTTCATGCTGGCAAGTGTGATATTGTGATTGACGGCTAGTTGCGTTTAAAATCAACAATGTTATTGGTGGCTGTATGGGATGCAGAATTTGAAGATAACGATGAATAATCTTGGGGAATGGGACGCTATTTTAAGGGTTGACGGATGTCAATGGGCATGAATTTTCGTGACTGGCTGATTATTCTTGGTGTATTGGCTGTGATGCTGATTGTAGCGGACGGTTTTCGGCGTGTCTGGCTATACCGTCGTCGAGCCAATGAACTCAACTTTGGGCTTGAAAATATCAAATGGCAAAATAATGAATTTAGCAGTGAGTTGCCTAATGGTGGTGCACGCACGACTAATGGAGAAGGTAATGGCCAGTCAGCTGATATCGATTTCTCCGACAGTCAACATCTAGAACCGTTGACTGCTGATGCACCGGACGCTTTATCGCACAATCAATCGACGAAAAGCGACTCTGAGGGTGAAGCTGAAAGAATGGCTGATTCACCGGTCAGCAATGAGATGTTCGGGATCAAAGAGCAGCAAAAATTTGATCTTGAGCAAACAGTACCGATGATGAACGTTGATCCCCCATCTCATAACATCATTGATCCGGATCCTCTCATGATATCGGCAGACCGCAATGTTGAACTCCCTCCGTCACCTGATGTGATGTTAGTCGTTGAGCCTGAGCCTGAGCGACAGGCGCCATGCGATGATGGTGTTCAGGAATCGGCTGTTGAGGTGTTGGTGATCAATCTGACGGCGAAGAGCGGGGGTCTCTTTGTTTGCAGTGACCTGTTTGATCTGTTTGTGTCCGAAGGTCTGCGTTTTGGTGAAATGAATATTTTTCATCGTTATATTCAGTCCAGCGGAGTGGGGAATACTCTCTTTAGTGTGGCTAGCGGCATTGAGCCTGGCACCTTCAATCTCAAAACCATGAATAAGGATACGACATCGGTGCTGAGTTTCTTTATGGGGCTGCCGGGGGATGAGGGGGTCGAGTCCATAGAGGCGTTCGAGATCATGGTGGCAACCGTATACCGTCTTGCGGAAACGTTGAGTGCTACATTGAAGGATGATCAACACAGTGTACTGACTCAACAGACACTGGAGTATTACCGCCAGCGTATTCGTGATTTTGAACGTCGTAGAATGATCTTGCATCGTAAGAATAATATCTTGGTTTGATCAGCGATTCCGTTCTGATGGCAGCGTGTTGACTGGCATGACATGATAGACAATATTGACGGGTCATACCCTCACGGGTATGACCCGTTTCGTTTTAGGTTATCGGATAGTTTCATGTCGATTGAACAAGCTAAGTTGAAAATCGAACCATTACGTATCGCTATCAATCGTCATAACCATCGGTACCACGTACTGGACGATCCTTCGATCTCTGATAATGAATATGATCATTTGATACAGCAGTTGCTGACGATTGAACAGCAGTACCCTGAATTGGTGACTGTAGATTCCCCTACTCAGCGTGTGGGTGGTGAGGCGTTGTTAGCGTTTGGTCAGGTGCGCCATGAAGTGCCGATGCTTTCATTGGATAAGGCATTCAGCCAAGATGATATTCAAGAGTTTGACCGACGTATTCATGACCGACTGAAATCGGATGAGGCGATTGAATATGCTTGCGAACCAAAACTGGATGGTATTGCTGTCAGTCTTCTCTATGACAACGGAGTGCTGACAAGCGGTGCCACTCGTGGCGATGGTCAGACCGGTGAAGATATTACTCACAATGTCAGAACGATTCCGTCAATTCCTCTCAGATTGCTTGGCAGCGACTGGCCAGAATACTTGGAGGTGCGTGGTGAGATCTACATACCTAGAGCCGGTTTTAAAGCGCTGAATGAACAAGCAATGAAAGCGGATGAAAAGCTTTTTGTTAATTCACGTAATGCCGCTGCTGGAAGCCTTCGAAATTTGAATCCTGAGGTGACTGCCAACCGTCCGCTGGAGATGTGTTGTTACAGTGCAGGCTTGGTCAGCGACGGAAGCGTGGCTGAAAAACACGGAGACGTACTAAAGCAGTTTCAGGGCTGGGGTCTGAAGATTAATTCAGAAATGCGCATTGTTACAGGCATACAAGCTTGTATTGTTTATTATGAAAATCTGTCGAAAAAGCGTGAGAGGCTCTCTTATGACATTGACGGAATTGTGTTCAAGGTCAACGATCTTGCGTTACAGCATAAGCTAGGTTGTTCTGTTCGAGCACCGCGCTGGGCGGTTGCCCGAAAGTTTCCGGCAGAGGAAGAGATGACTGTTCTGGAGAGGATTGAGTTTCAGGTGGGCAGAACCGGTGCTATTACGCCGGTGGCTTGTTTGGCGCCAGTCTTTGTTGGCGGCGCGACGGTCAGCAAGGCGACACTGCATAATATGAATGAACTGGAGCGGCTGGATGTCAGGGTTGAGGATACTGTGATTATTCGCCGTGCTGGTGATGTCATTCCCCAAGTGGTTAAGGTCGTGCTTGAGAGGCGACCGAAAGGTTCATTACCATCCGTTTTACCGACAGTATGTCCGGTTTGTGGTTCGGATATTGAACGCAGTGAGGCAGAGGCGATAGCGCGTTGCACGGGCGGTCTGTACTGCTCCGCACAGCGAAAAGAGGCCATTCGCCACTTTGCCTCCCGAAAAGCGTTGGATATTGATGGTCTGGGAGAAAAACGGATAGATCAGTTGGTAGACAAAGAGCTGGTCAATACGGTGGCAGATTTGTTTCAGCTGACTGATGAATCGCTAATACGGCTTGAGAGGTGTGGGGCAAAGTCTGCAGCTAATTTGATGTCTGCCTTTGAGACCAGTAAACAGACGACATTAGCCCGATTTATCTACGCACTGGGTATTCAGCAAGTCGGTGAGGCAACGGCGATGACACTGGCTCATCATTTTTGCACGCTGGCTGCGCTGGAAGCAGCCACAGCAGACGCTCTGCAGGAGGTGGATGATGTGGGACCGATAGTAGCACAGCATATTGCACTGTTTTTTCAACAGGATCATAACCGTAAAGTGATCGATGCATTGTTGACTCAGGGTGTGCATTGGCCGGCAATCACCCCGTCAGTCCAGGTTGACGAGCTGCCTCTGGCGGGGCAGATATGGGTGCTGACTGGTGCGCTAACCGTCATGACCCGTGATGAAGGGAAGGCATATTTGCAATCCTTAGGTGCGAAGGTGGCAGGGTCTGTTTCGGCAAAGACGACGCAAGTGGTGGCGGGAGAGAACGCTGGCTCTAAGCTGACGAAAGCGGAGGCTTTGGGAGTACCCGTTATGGATGAGACAACATTTATGGTATTTCTTCAGGAGCAAAGGGTTGCACTATGAAGCAAGGATTTATGGCCATACTGACCGGGTTATTGTTGATTCTAGCCGGTTGTTCGTCTATCACGCCGCCAGCCAGAACCAGTAACCTCTGTCATATTTTCCGGGAAAAGCCTTCTTGGTATCGGGCAGCAAAGCGATCCAGTGAGCAGTGGGGAACGCCCATTCAGGTGATGATGGCGATCATGCATCAGGAATCCCACTTTCGACATGATGCCCAGCCGCCACGCCCTTGGTTCCTGTTTATACCACTACCACGTCGATCGTCCGCCTATGGTTATGCTCAAGCACAGGACGGCACTTGGGAGATGTATCTGAACGATGTCAGTGGCTGGTTTCAGAGTCGGGAAGATTTCGATGATTCGATTGACTTTATCGGTTGGTATACCAATATGAGCCGCAAGAAAAATGGTGTTTCGTTGTGGTACGCAGACAAGCAGTATCTTAATTATCATGAGGGGTGGGGAGGCTATCGTCGTGGCACTTACCACAAGAAACCTTGGTTGATTAAGGTTGCCAAGAAAGTAAAATGGCGATCTGGTGAGTATGGGGAGCAGTTGAGGCGGTGTGATTTATAATGTTGTGAGATATCAGTGTCATTCAGTTGAAACTCAGGAAGTTTGAATCTCTTCTTGGCAAATGCTGCATTTGAACTTATGGTGCTGTGTGTCTTCTTTCTCGTTTTTGTGGAGTATCTTCTGTTTCAGACGTGGCATATAAAAGCCTTAATGGAAAAACACACTTGGAGGTATTCATGTGACATTCCATGTGTGCGTGTGTACGCCATCGTGATGAGAAAGTTTTGATGAAAAATTTCAATGTGTCGCACTAGAAAATGAAATCCGCAATGTATGAGTGAAATAAAAATTTTAAATAGCTTTCAGTGTATACATCAATATCGATATTTTCACATTTAAATATAGGAATCGTTGTACTCAGTTTTAAGGTTTTAAGCGTTGTGTATAGCAATGTTCAGTATAAAAACAGATGATGTTAACTAATTACATAGTATTAAGGATGGTTTTTGTGTGTTTTGTAATAGTCAAATAAAAACAAGCAGACGTTTAGGTGACGTTGTTAAATAAAATGTTATTATGCAGCTATGATGAAGGTGTTTAACTCTCTCATAAATCTGGCATCGTTCTTGATTCGGTCAGTTGGGTATATCTCTTTGGTATAGTGATCTCGCATTGGGTTTTAATCGACCGTTAGCTCCGTCCACTGGCTATCCATATTCAATGTATTGTACTGACGACTGAAGCACGATACCCTAAAACTATCTTAAAGTATAATTTTTCATGTGTGTCTTTAGTCAGTTTTTATAGTAAAATACCTTTGAAAAAATATGGCATAAATGATTCGTTTATTTTTTATGAACTATCGATATGTGTCTCTTTAATATGTTTGGTAATTTGAATGCTCGTTGGCACATGGAACATTTGAATTTTTTTTGTTTGACGTGACTCCTTTCGTGTCTGATTAATGTAGTTCGTGATTGGAAGATTTTTTTACAACCACGAATGCTACATGTTAATCGGGGATTATTCGAATGGAATTTCATGTGTTCTTTGAGATAGCGTAGTGTTGAGTAGGTTATTTCGCAAATGTCACATGTAAGATCGTCTTTATTTGTGTGGATTTTCATGTGCATGTTTAAATAAACTTGTGTTGAGTATCTTGTTTTGCATAATAAACATGTAAAATGGTCCGAATTCGAGTGCTGTTTTATGTGTTCGTTTAGGCCAAGTAATGTTACGTAGGTTTTTTGGCAAATGTCACACGTTAATCTAGCTGGTCTATTGTTGGTTTTTTTGTGAATTTTCATATAAGATGATGCGTATTTTTTTTTGCAAATGTCACATTGAATCTTGTTTTTACCCGTGTGGATTTTGTTGTGCCTCGCTAGAGTCCATTTTGATGAGTAGATTTTGTTACAAGTTACACATATGTTTTTGTTGACTGTTTTGTGTTTTTCTGGTGTTTTTTCCTGTTGGGGTGACGTGGTGTAAATGTTAGGTGAAGGAATCAATGACACGAGCATGGAATGCAAACTGATTGGTGGATTTTTTATCGTATTAATTTTATTATCCAAGATTTCCTTGGTATTTGGCGTTTGATCAAAAGAGAGCGGAGTATTGTTTTTATTTTTTGTATCGCTAATATATTTTATCTGCTCTGGAGAAATACTAATCAAATGCTGTGGCCTAATCTTTTTACGACGTCCTGCCTTGTCAGAATTGCTTGGGATGTGTTGGGTCAATGTTGGAGTTGTGTCATTTTGAATTTTACTTGACTGTGACATAGTGTAAGAGTGCTCCGTAGCTATAGAGTATGTTGATGAAGAAGTATGATTGTTTATCATTCTGTATCCTTATGATGTATTATCTCAGTAAAGAAATGTTTTCGTTGAGAAAGGGTTTAAAATAGATTGATTAATGTATACGTTGAGACCTCAGCATAACCTGCGACTTTAGTTGCGCTCATTAAACTTTCCTCATTTTGTCACCCATTACGAAACTCACTGGGGCATTTAACGCCAAATAATCGGTTTGATACCTGTTTCTAGTGCTCTTTACCGGTTTTCGACGTACCTATCCCGCAGAACATATTTTTGGCACACCATAGAGCAGCAAAAACTGAGTGCCTTTGCGAATGTTCGCTGTCATAGCGGCCAGTCCAAAAATCGTCGCATTTTTAGCAAGACCCATGAACCGAGTTCTGGCAAGCCCGTAATGTCTTTTATCGGTGGCTCACCGCCCGCCCGTGTTACCGCTATTTCTTTGTTACGAGTTCGTTCTTTTTTCGATAAAGGCTTCCCTCTGTAGCCCTTACGTTGAACTTGGTCTTCAATACCTAGCTTCGCTAATGTCTCTCGGGTCTGCTTAGAGCTGTTCGGTTAATGTTAGCAAAACCCCTTTATGATCTTTATCAATAACTGTATTGGCCTCTCGATTACCTCTACGCATTTTTTCATCGACAATAGCTGGTCTCTGATCTATGGATACACGTCCGATCATCCGGCATTTAGGTTCGAGTGAGCCAGTGCGTTTTTTTGTAGAGCCTTTTATGATGAAGGTGCTTAACTCCCTCATCAATATGGTATCCTTTTTTTTTCGATCAGCAGGGTATATATTTTTGGTATAGTGATCTCGCATTGGGTTTTAGTTGATCATGAGTTTTGCCCATAGACTATCAACATTCAATGTGTCGCACTGGCGACTGAAACCTTAGACTGTTTTGGAATATGAATTGTCATGTGTCTCTTTAATTTGTATTTAGTGAAGAAAGGTTTGTTGCAAATACCGCATGAATAAAAAGTGTTTTTATCATGAACTGCCGATATGTGTACATTTAAGTCGGATTGATAGTAGAAGGATTTTATGCAATTAGGATAATAGGCACGGCATATATAACGGGGTATTTTTTTATGCTTTTTGTTTATGTGTGAAGCTAAAGTTTTTTCTGATTGGAATTCTTTTTGGCAAAAACTGCATGTTAAAGTAGTTTTTGAACAGTGCATTCTTTTGTGTCTGTTTAAATTATACAGTTTTAAAAAAACTTTGCCGCAAGAGTCAAAATCACATATAAAGTCATTCTTTGAATGGTGTTTCCTGTGGATTATTAGATCTTCTATTTTGTCGAAGACGATTTTGCAAATTTCACATGAAATAATATCCGGATGGTTTGCGTGTTGTACTTTAATGTGTTTTTGTTTATTCGCTTGTGATGAGAAACATTTTTTGCAAATGAAGCATTTAAAAGAGTTTTGATTCGAATGGGATTTTCTGTGTCTTGCTAGAGTATACGTTGTGTCGAAGGTATTACCACATAAACTACATTTTAAGTTGTATTTTTTTTTGTTGAATTGATTGTATTTTGTTTTCGTTTGTTTCTGTTCGAATGATGTGACGGAAGTGTTAGATGAAGATGGTAATTGAGCGAATGATGAAGATGGAGCGGTTGGTGTAGTGTCTTCTATCGTATCTATAGGATTATTAATCACAATCTGTCTGGGCGTAGACTTTTTACGACGTCCTGACTCGTTAGGAGTTTTTGAGGTGTTCTGGGTTAATTTTGGAGTTGTGTTGTTTTTAATGTTGCTTGGCAATGTGTCATGGTGTTTTGTAACGTCTGAAAGAAATTCTTTATGTTTTTCTTGCAGTGCATTGCATTCTATAGAAGGTGTTGGTGAAGGAGAATGGCTGATCATGTTGTATCCTGTGATGTATTATTTCAGTGAAAAAGTGTATTAGTTGAACAAGACTTTTAATGTTTGAAATAGATTTTATTGTATATATAAATATCGATATTTCGACGCAAGAATCATTGTACTATGTTTTATGCGCTGTTTGTAACAATGTTCAATATAAAAACAGATAATGTTATCTGTTCTAACTAATACATAGTATTAAGAGTGGTTCTGTCTGTTTTTAATAGTCAATTAAAAAAACAGATGATTAGGTGACGTTTTTCAATAAATTCTGAATAGTGTTGAGTGGGACATTGAATCCAAAGCTTTACTCTGTGTTAGTCAGCGCTGGAGATGTGTGTGAAAGTTATTAATAAATCACATATTTAAAGTACAGTAAAGAAAATATCAGAAAAGAAAAGCTGCCTAAATATCATGATGGGAGCTTGTCAATAATCTGAGGGTAGTGTTCACAACTCTGTCTCATTTCTTTAAAGTTAGAAAAAGAGATAAGAGAGCGTCTTGAGCGCGTTCCTGTTATATCTCATTGACTGATTTAGCCACCAGGAAGTCATTATGTCAGAAAACCCTATTGTTCTCTTTGATGTTCAGGGTCACGTCGTAACCATCACACTGAATCGTCCTGAGACGTGCCATGCCATTTCGGAAATGGATATGGTTGAAGCTCTGGTGGCTGCTTGTGAGCGACTCAATTGTGATACATCAGTCCGCGTTGCTATTCTAACGGCTACTGGTAAAGCCTTCTGCTCTGGGGGCAATATCAAGGATATGCGTGATAAGCAGGGTATGTTTGCAGGAGATGAGCAGGTGCTGGCGGAGAGCTATAGACAGGGTATTCAACGGATATCGCAGGCGCGATCGGCCTTTTGCCAAGAAGACCACGAGGCACCTGGATCCGTGATATGCAAACAAGCAACCCGCTCCATCCATTCTAGATAAAACGTATTATTGACATGAGCAAGGCGGTCGGTATGTTGGCATTCGGTAGAGATGGTCATGATATAGGAATACGGTAGATTCCATCGTTTTTATATGTTGTTCACGTACATAACCCAGTATTGTCATCCTGCTTGACCAACATGTTAGGGATTGTGAGCATTCTGTGCAATTCTGAGGGTGCGATATGTTGAGGGAAGAGTATAATCATGCTAACTATTCGTTACATTAGCAATGATTGAACATTATGAGTTTGTCACTACGAGACCAGTTATTGAAAGCCGGTGCGGTCAGCAAAAAGAAGCATCAGGATGTCCGTACCCAGAAAAAAAAGAGTCGTAAGGCGGGTCAGACCGATGCGTCTGATGAAAGCAAAGCGGCGGTCAGAAAGAGCCGTGAAAAGCAGGCGTTGCGAGATCGTGAGTTGAACCAGCAGCAAGAAGATGAGCGGACTAAAAAGGCGCTCAAGGCTCAGATCCGTCAGCTGGCAAATGATCATCAGGTGGAGAGAGAGTCTGGTGAAACGCCTTACCGGTTTAATGATCGGGGGACGATTAAAAAATGGTATATCACGGATCAGCAAGTGGATCGTATCGCTAGCGGCCAGCTGGCAGTGGTGGGTCTGGATGATCAGCACTACTTGGTGCCTTATCAAATTGCCGAGAAAATTGCCAAGCGTGATGCTGCGGTTATTTTGGTGCTTAATGCCCACAAGGAGATCGATGAAGATGATCCGTATGCCGATTACCAGATTCCTGATGATCTGATGTGGTAAGACTACACACTAGCATTGGTGCTTGGTGTTGGTTTAATGGTTGTGGGTATGATCTTGATGACCGTTGCGTGAGTCAATTCAGCACGCTTTTCTGAGTCAGCTTGCTATTAAGGATGCGGTAGCCAGTAGGGGATTGGTATGATCGATGAATGGGGCTAGCAGAACCTTGGTCATGCTATCGTTATGTTAGAAAAGTGACTGGAGTGTGGGTATCGTAAGGGTTCGCACCCCACAACGTTGCATGTTATTTGCAGTGATGCGGGGCTATCGAACAAGAGTTATGGGATGATGCTCTTATCTGTGTGTCACGTTGAGTCGCTGTGACATAGATGGCAATCTTGACGTTATTTTGCGAAGTTTTCTTCTGCAAACTTCCAGTTTACCAGTGTCCAGAACGCTGCTAGGTAGTCAGGGCGTACATTGCGATAATCAATATAATAAGCGTGTTCCCAGACATCGCAGGTTAGTAACGGGGTTTGATCTGTAGTTAGTGGGGTAGCCGCATTGCTGGTGTTGACAATGGCGACAGTGCCGTCACTGTTCTTGACCAGCCAAGTCCAGCCTGAACCAAAGTTGTTCACGGCGCTTTCAGTGAATGTCTTCTGAAAGGATTCAAAGGAGTTGAAGGCTTTGTTGATGGCATCTGCCAAGCTGTCTGTTGGCTTACCGCCGCCGTTGGGGCTTAGACAGTGCCAGTAGAAAGTATGGTTCCAAATTTGAGCGGCGTTATTGAAAACACCCCCTTCGGAGCTCTTGATAATCTCTTCTAGGCTCTTGTTTTCCAGCTCTTTGCCTTCAATTAAACCGTTGAGCTTCACTACATATGTGTTGTGATGCTTACCGTAATGGTAGTCTAGAGTCTCTTTTGAAATTGAGGGCTCCAGCGCGTCCCGCTCGTAAGGCAAAGGGGGTAGTTCGAATGCCATACTTTATATCTCCACTTCAGGGTTGGCTAAATATGGTTTTCATATCTAACAGTCGACAGGCTTTTTTGTTGAGAGACAGATGCTCGGGATTTTGCAACCTTCTTAGTCTTTGCATAATAACATTGAGCGTTAGTTTTATCTACGAATTTCGTTCATGGTCTGGTTCTGGCAATCTAGGCTCCACTTTGGGGCGGTTTCGAACACGACTGGTCGAGCACCATCTGTGGGATAAATTGTTGGCTGAGATTAATCGTCAGCTTGAAGCCAAAAACATCATGAGCGAAGGTCGCATTAATATCATTGATGCCACACAGATAGCGGCGCTAAGTTTTTGGTGATCTATGGTGTGCCAAAACCATATTCTACGAAATAGGTGCGTTAAAATCCGGTGATAAAGCACTAGAAATAGGCATAAACCGATCATTTGGCGTTAAATGCCCCAATGAGTTTCGTAATGGGTGACAAAATGAGGAAAGTTTAATGAGGTCGGCTAAAAGTCGCTAGTTATGCTGATGACTCGTTAATGTCTAAGGTATGATGCACTGCATCTATTACTTGAAGTCTGGCTACACTGGGAAGTTTCTTGGATTAATCTTTACTTTCCATACGTTTGTTTTAAACTATAGATAAAATTATGTGCATGGAAAAAACCACTTACAACAAATATATCAAGGAAAAGAAGATATTTATGAGTGAGCTACATGAACTTTATCGAGAATTACTGAGCAGTATTGATTTTGAGTCTGAAATAGATATTCAGGAAGATCAAACGTGTTGTACTGTATTTTATGACAATAGCAATATTGGCGTAGAGATAGAAATATCGAAAGATAGTGATTTATTATTACTGAATCGGAAGATGGCAGAACTTCCGTCTGATTCGAATTTACGCACAGCCAGAATGCTCCAAATTCTTGCAGTTAACGGGTGTCAGGACAAGCTATGTGGTAGCTGGTTTTGCATTGATCCAGAGGGAATCAACATTCATCTTATGGCAGGGTATCCAATCAGGCTAATAACTCCGATAGAATTTAATAATTTGTTGTTTAATTTTATAAGTATCGCTACCAATCTAGAAAAAGAGATGAATGAAGAGATGCTTGAAATGAACAGTTCTACACCAGAAGTTACAGAGATGCTTGTATGAGAATTTCTTCAAGTGGTAGTTTCACGCCGATTAAGAGTTCTCAGGTTGACCTCGCTAAGACGAAAGACCCAGGCATTAAAAAAACAGGTAATGGTCAAAAATTTACAGCAATATTTAGTAACCGTAGCGCTAATCTTCCGCAGCTACTTCATGTTTCTTCGTTGACCGAAACACCGCCACAAACAACACCAAAACTCGCTATGGGGCCAAAAACACCTAGCTATTTTCAAGAGAAATCCGCAGATGACATGGGGCAAAAAGAGAGAAATGCACTGGTTATAGAGGCAAATATAGCTGCTTATCCTTACCATCAAAGCTTAGATAAGCTTGCCGATAAAACAGAGTCCTGGGATCTAGCTCGCCCTTTATCACTGGACGCAGGAAAAAGTGCAGGTCTTTCTACGAAAGGCTCAAAGGGGTTTATTTATGATAAAAAAACGGGTCTAACAGCGTACATATTACAGAATCCAAAAACAAAGACAGTAACGTTAGTGCTTGGTGGCACAACGTCTGGAAAACACGCTGGTGGAATGATGAAACGAAACGTGTTAAATGGCGCATTCGCTCTTAAACAATGGGTGAGTAACGTTGAAAATGCAATATTCAATAAGGTCCCGAAAAGTTATACGCAGGCTAAGGAACTAACAACCACAGTGAAAACGCTAATGGACTCAGATCCGAAGTATAAAGGCTTCACTCTCACATTATCTGGACATTCCAAAGGAGGGGGGGAAGCGAGTTATGCTGCTCTATCCCAAGACCCCCCTCTTTCAGCTAAGTGCTTCTCTAGCGCAGAACTAGGATCAAAACTGCGTGGAAAAATTAGTGATGATAATAAAGCAAAAGCAACTGAGTGTATCCAGCATTACGCAATAAAGGGAGATCCAGTTCCAAAAATGAATATGCTACGAAAGCACTTAGGACACTTAGGCACATTAACCATGATTCCGGCAAAGAGTGTCATCGATAGCCCGCTAGATCGACACGACAAATTTAACCAGCACATATCTAGCTTTGCTGACACGCGGATTTCAGTCGCCACTTGAAAAAAAAGTGATTAGAATAATTAGGGTCAAGTGTCATTTATATTACCTGAATTCATTACTTCATTGATGGTTAATATGTCTGTAGGTCTTGTTATTAACCCCCTGTGTCAGGGTAGTTGTCGCCTTCCGATAACGGGTTAATTGATAGATGTTGGGTCTCGCCTGATGGTATCCAGATCAAAATTGAAAGTTATCGATAGTCACAATTAACAATTAACAATTAACAATTAACAATTAACAATTAACAAAAATAAGTGAACTTTTTTATTAATTGTCTCTCGAACCAGTAATAGTTAAATTAAAATTAAAATTAATAAAGCATAAAGATCAGCATTATTAATTTATTTAGCGCAACTGTCTAACGTAGTATTTGAAGTGCAATGATATGCATAACTTCAACGCGTGAGATTTTCACAAATACATTTTATGGAGATTTAAAGATGAATTTTTTTGAAGCGTGTTCTTATAGCTGGAACGTGAACAGTAATGAAAGCGTAGCCCGACGAGCATGGCGAGTTGCTGGTGACACAGCCGCAAGCGTTTTTTCTTCTCGTCCTGTTGACTTGGAAGCTGTCAACTCTCTTATCGTGACAAATCCAGAATGCAAAAAGAGTTACTTTTACCGGTCACTAAGGGAGCGGGATGCTCTAAAGCTAGAGACACCTGAAGGATATGAAAAACATAAAAGAATTTTAATAGATGGGAGGCAAGTTGTTGGTAAAAATTCTTTTATTAATGCACTGCGGGGCAAGAAGTTTGATGATATTTCTGCTGCACCTATGAGTGGGGTACCTAAGAATATTACCTCCACCCAGTTTTACAATTTTAATAATGATATTGCGCTATGTAGAGTACCATCGTACACGGGTTTGGAAGAAGAAGTTAGAGACTATAACCGTTATAATGATTACGATTCCGTTGTTTTCATGCTGGGCGCTCCAATCCTGACTGAGTATGATATAGAGATGATGCAAATTGCTAAGAATTCTGACAAACCTTATCTCGTAGTAATGAGCTGTCTGGATAAGTGTATTAATCATTATTCTTTCGATCATGATGGGAACTCAATCTCTGTGGATGAGATAACTGAAATCGTAATGGCTGAAATATTTAATAAACTAACAAAGGCTCTTCAAAGTATTGACCTAATGCCCAGCAATGGAAAGCCTCTTATTATTAATAATAGGGATATCAGTGCATTTGACTTTCCAGAAGTCTTTGAATTAATAAAATCCGAGGATTTTAGGCGTGTTTCATCCGACTCTTTGACAGCATAGTTGTCGTTTCTTTTGAATTTTAAAACTTAATAATGGGGTGGTCAGTGAGTAATCAATGACCACTATTCAGAAGCGTTCAAAGAGTCCATTATTCAGAAGATGATATCACCCAATAATGTGCTTATTTCTCAGTTGATATTGCATCTAGTGAAAAATTGATAGTACAAAAAAAAGAGTAAGGAATAATTCATCGATTATCATTAACAAAAGGCTTGGAATGCTTGATTGCGCAGCGGATAACCGTAGAATATTCGGATTCTTCAACTGACGAATAGGACTCACTCTTTGAAGGGGTACAAAGATTTTTTTTTGCGGACACTGTTCACAGTCTGCACCGATCAGTCGATTGTACTGATTGCTTGAATCCACCGTTCGAATATTTTTACGTCGTGATAGTTTATATTGTTGAGCATCTTATGGATGCACCTCATTTTTATTCCAGAATGGCAAACGCTCAAGGACATTCGTCAGATCATCAAACCTGTGCTGGATAACTTCCCTTTTCTTTACCGTAATAGCCGGAGCAAACACCACGCCTTCCACATCCTGCATCCAGGCTTCAAGCTGTTCTGGATTCTGCTCAGAGATGGGTGCTTTTTTACACAGGTACATATAAGCATTGGCCATTCCACCACGATCAATATCGTCTTTACATGTGTTGTTATAAGTGTCTGCACCCAGCTTATCCCGTATAAGCTCAGGCAGTGTTTTGTTTAATAAATGGAAAATAGAGGCTCGCCGGAGAGACTTATCCATTGGCACTCCCTGTTTAATTTCAAGCTCAATGGCCATCTCTTTCATGGCATTATTAAGAAAATTGTTAAACGACTCTTTCCCCCCCATGCTCTGTTTGAACGTTTCTGGAAAATAAAATCCATTGCTATTATTCATCATGGCATTAATCAGTTGGTCACTCATCTGGCTGAAATCACTCTCTTGGGAATAAGGGCCCTTCTGCTGGTAAAGCACCCCATCCGCTGGGAAGGTAACAACGGTTAATTTGCCTGAACTTTCCGGTGAATGTTGAAATTTTTCCAGCACCCTTGATCGACCTCCTTCAACACCACTGCGCTTTTGACGATTGATGTAAAAGTGTTGAGCTCCATCTGGAAGACCAGAAAGAAACGCTTTGAACTCAGGTGTCACTTTTTCACGCCCTAATAGGGACTGCGTTGTGGGCGTTCCCATACGGATGCAAGTAATCTTTCGTTCGCCTGCGTAGAAGTCAAACAAGGGGTAAGGCTGATTCCCCTGAAGATATGGATCGTAATTAATTCCCATTTCACTGGTAATAACTCTTGCTCCCATATTGATCAAATGGTGTGGAACCCCTGAAGGATCTTCCAACACCCGTTGTTGCGAGTGAATGGATTTTTGAGTCACTTTAAGCCGCTGAGCTAGTTGCTTCCCTAAACAGCCCCTGATCTCTGGAAATTTAAATCCAGACGCCTCTTTAGTCGTCTGAACCAGCTTGGTATAAAAACCATTATTCCGCGGAGCCATAAACAATACTCTGCTAACCTCGCGCACCAATGCCGAAGAGGCCTGGCAAACCTCTGACGGCGGTTGCGTCACTTTTTGCAAACTGGCGTGGATCTTCCTCAATTTGGAAAGCATTTGCTTATAACGCTTTCGGGGGCTAGCTTCAGGTTTGACGCCACCCACTGTTTCATTACTTAAATTCGACAATACACTCAAGGATCTGGCTTGGAGTTGCTGCTCGTGACTATTGGTCGGTTCACCCTCTGGTATCGCTGTAATCAGTTGATCCCAGACCGGCTCCTCACTCACAAAAACAGAGTCAGACTCTATAGAAAAAGCATCGGGCATCGAATCTGTGCTTGAGGATGAGAGGGAACGTACCCTGATATCATCAGGATCAACGGAAGCCTGATTGGAGTGAAAGCCACTATTGAACTTTGAGTCATTTGATCGGCTGCTTCTATAGGACACAGAGTCATCACTTTTTTTAAGATCAAAAAGCATACCCTCTAAATTTGTCTCATAATGCATCTGCTTCCAATGGTCATCCCCAATGCATACCTTATCCGTTGGAATAGATTCTTTCTGAGCCAGATGCTGGATAGACACGCCTTCAGCAGAGGGGTGGGACGTCCTTTCCAATAAAGGTATAGCCAGCTCATACTTTTTCCTTGAACTGGGCACGAACCATCTTTTTATGGAGCTACTTATTCTTTTCCAAATATTTCTATTTTTAAATTGCGCCTTAACTTGAGTTTCGTTGGGGGGAGGGGAGTCAGGGTGATAAAAACCTGTTGCTCTTCTCATGTCATTTGAAACAGATTTATTATCCATAGCTCTGCTTTTTGTTTATTGAGTAACCAAACTATTTATAGGCAAGTTATCTGCATGAGTGTCTGTCAGATAATAGCAAACGCTAACTAAACAGTATCTCACTTATTCTGTTTATTGACAAAAAATGGGAGACTCTGAACCCTCTTGACCATCGGGAAAAAATCAAGTACCAACGTCGAAAAAAAACAGTTGGTCGTTATTACTGCCCATTTAAGAGACTTAATACATAATTCTTTGTTCCAGGCTGCATATTTTCAAACTCATCCAGAATCTCAGCATGATTGTTTGGAGAAACTTTTCCCATGTCGCTGACAACTTTTTCCCATACCTTTTCCGGTTCAAGCTCCAATGGTAGACTATCATAATTCCTCCAAAAATGAGCGACACTCAATGAGCGTGCCGAAGGCGGTGGCGTTGCTTGATCAACATTCTGGTCATCGGACTCTTTCACTTTTGGCGGATCTTCTGGGTCTAAGTTGCCAAGATTTTGGAAAAAATTCACTAACGTTAGCATCTGTGAATCTCTTTGAATGAACACCAAGTTGCGCTGCTCTCTTCCCGCTGTGCCCATCTTCAATATTTCCTCCTTGATCTGAGACGCGTCCATTGTTTCTCCGGCTAGCTGATGTTTGGCAGTTCTTGCAGTAGCAAGCGTACCCGTGCGACCGACACCGGCACTGCAATGCACCGTCACAACGCCGTCCCTGCCAGCAATCTCGTCAACAGTATCAATGACTTCATTCAGCACATCGGCCTCAATACCACTACGATCAACCCAGCCTTTGAAATGAACCCGAGAGATCTCTTTCTCGTTGCCCTGAGCATCAACCACGCTATATTTAGAGCTTATAATATCAGGATTGTCTGGATGTACATCCTGTGAGCACAAAGAAACAGTTAATATTTCACCGCCGCTTTTGAAGGTTAATGACGCATCAATTTCTTCAGGATAATAAACAGAGGCTTTGTTATTATCCATGTCAATGTCTTGCGTCAGATCAACAATGACTTTAGAGTCATTGCTAAAGCTAGCTAGCCAGAAATCGCCCTGAGCGGCTAGTAATGGGGATTGGGTGGCAATGGTTAACGGTTCATCGGGATGCAATTGAATGAAGTTACCATGAAAACGTTTGGGGCTTTCGTTGCCTGACGTTGGTAATGATATCGCCGTATGTTCAGGAATCTTGCTTATTTTTGAATCTTTTGGATACCTGAATTTCTGGTATCTCTCTCCTTTGGGTAGGACGGAGAGTGTTTTTTGTTTAGAGGCAATATTCTTCGATACCTCACCCAAAGCACTAAATATGTCGCGAGCCAATTCAGTATTAGTCAATGTTGTTTCTGGCGAAGGAGCGGATGAGTCTGCTGTTAACAATTGAATTCGGTGCGCAACCATATCAGAGTAGTTATCATAAATTTGCTCATTTAAACATGTGTCGTATAATTGCTCGAGAAAATCAATATCACTTTCTTGGCCAATCACTTTCTGTACATCAGGCTCTCTGTTCTGCTTCTCAACTAAACGAATAATATTTTTAGTAACGGCCGCCTGCCTGTTAGTTTCATTAGCATTACTCAATTTAAATTTGTCAGGCTCAGAGACTCTCTCTGCACCGTTGCCTGATGGTGAATGTGTGCTAGCTGCGCCATCGACAGAAGTGGATGAACCTGCCTTTAAATCGTCAATTCGCATCGTAACAATAGAGGAATAGCCATTACCATAACGATCATGAGTTTCAATTTCTTTGTGTAATAGTTCGAGAAAATCAAGATCATTTTCTTGGCTAACCACCTGCTTTACAAAAGCCTCATTTCCAGACCCGTCAACCGCATCCTTGATTGTATTAATAACAGTCGTCTGCCTCTCATTTTCATGGAGTTTATCCATGACTGTTGAGAGGAGTGCGATACCTTCTTTTGCAGTTATGGCACCCGTATTGAGTCTTTCGGGTAAATCAATGTCTTGGCAGGCTTGCCTAATAAAGTTAACGAGGTCATTTTGTTGTTGTAGAGTTTTCTCTACTAACTTATGTGGCCTTATAGAAAATCCTTTGAATGCCCCCTTTGCAGAGTCGGAGCGAATGGATGTTTTCCCTTTAACTTGCTTTATTCTTAAGTTTGCATCCTGATTTTTAACGTCTTTCAGCTGTGCTAAAACAGTCGATATGCTCTGCTGGGTAACAGGTTTAGGTGGCAATCTAGGCATATGTAAGACTCATATTTAAAGAAGGTTTGTCAATTACATATAACATATATAGCTGGCTAACACCACGAGAAGTTGGATGAATACAATACGTGCAATCGGCTGAAATTTCAGGGGTGAGTCAACTGCTGGTACAGTTCGTGTCGTGGCTCTCACGCTCAGAAATAGAGGTTAGGAATGTGCGGTAACTTTCAAGGTAGTTGTCGCTTGATTGATTTTCTGAATGCACTCATACAGCAGGTGTCGGAGGGTCAATGCTATAACCCTTGTAGCTCGCTGACTTGCGACTGGAAGTCGGCTATATGCACGTAAATGATATGACGAAAAGAGTCTCTTTATACGACGATGTCATTCATTAATAAATGTCAGGTCCATGACCATAACAAGTGCGTCCTCACGTCCTTTTTTAGTCGGATAATAATTCTGTCGGTGACCAATTTCTGAGAAGCCGGTTTCCAAGTAAAGGTCGATGGCTATCCTATTGGAGACGCGAACCTCTAGAAATATTACCCTAGCATTGAGTTGCTTGGCATTCGCCAGAAGTCTGTTCAATAACTGTTTCCCCAGCCCTTGCCGACGGTGACATGGAGAGACGGCAACATTCATCAAGTACGATTTTCCAGCGACACCTGTCGTGTAAAAGATGCCGAACGCAACAATTTCGCCGTTCTGCTCCATCACTTGACCGTAGTAACCAGCTTTGAAGCAGTCATTGAAATTATCCATTGTCCAAGGGTGCGTATTCGCCAAGCACTCAATGGCAAGAACCGCGTCCAGATCATTCCATGACATAGACCGCATAATAATAGGGGTTGCGTACGGCTTTTCAGAGGTGATCATTAAGTATGAGTGAGTAATGGAGAAATATCACGCCACGTATCAGCCTTGAGGGCGGGCAGCTTCATCAATGCATCGAGGCTGTGACTGACTACTCTGATCTGATGATCGTCTGTGCTAACACCGCAGAGGTCATCAAAATCAACGTCTCGACCAAGAGTATAACGAACACAGTTTCTGCCTAACAGAAAAAGAATCTTGCGTCGGCGCAAGCCAAACTGATTCGTCAGGTAGCCATGTACTGCCTCATAGGCGGCCTGTTCATTCTGATCCATACGATTGCCGACAATGGGCCAGTCAAACAGGGCGGGGTATAAATCAGGTTCCACTGATATGCCGACAGAAAATAACAGATTTCTTACCAGCCGTTCGTGAAAATGGGTGAACTGGTTCATGCCGGTGCTGGGAAGTTCTGACACGATCAAACAGTCAGTATTAATCGACAAGGTCACCAGTCGAAACCGTTCGGCCAATTGAGCAGGGCTGGCTTTGACGGGCGTTGTTTCTGCTATGTTTTCAGGTTTTGTTCGCGTTACCTTTCCCATGATATCCGAAGGACGCATGACCGGTTTGTCTAAAGGCACGAACGGAGCAGGACTGGTAGGCTCAGTCACTGATTGTAGTTCTGTGGCTGCTTGCTGGTTTTCTTCGGGGCAGATGCCACAGTCCCATTCACAGATGCTGGAAGGCTTGGCTTCTGGTAAAGCATAGCGGGGAAACCACGGCTGAATATCCATGGCACCAAGATATTGCTGTCGTTGCTGTTCGTTCATGCGACTCCGAAAGCTTCCGTCCCTGAGTGGCTGTTAACTGACATCTGCTTATTGTATGCAAAATAGGCAATAAAAAAATGGATAATAACACGAAGTCTACTGCTCGTTGTCGGTTTAACGGTAACTTTCAAGGTGGTTGTCGCGTTTTTAAGTTACGCATCTTGCTCCAATCCGCCAATAACATCCCGTATCCACTGGATAAAAATCTGGCGAAACTCATTAGGGTCAATGGCCGAAAAGAGTCGATTGAAGGTAATAGCAACAGGAATACCACCCGGTAGTTTCAGATGCATCCGAAAACATTTTTCTTTCATCACGGCGAACCATCGAATACTGTTCCAATCGTCTGCTCCACAAAGAATCGCGCAGACTGATATGAACATGATTTCAGCCAAGATGTGGGTTGTTTTCTTTGGATCACGTGGATCAGTGAGTGTACTAAATTTGAAAAACAGAGATTTTGCAGACATTAGCGCCTGTGAATCAGGAAAAAGACGCCATTTTACAGATTTTCAGGCCGTTTGACTGTTCAAATAACGTTCATGTTTTTGCCCTGATGTTTAGAGTGGACGGAACTTAATATCGTTGATTGTTGTCCATTAATAAGTGTGTGTCGGAATAGCAAACGTTCCTTCATTATTCATGTTGTTAGTATTATATTTTATTGAAAATAGAGGTGAATTAATATGAACGAATCGTTTATTATAAGCCTAAAAGGGTGTAAAGATTATAGGCTTGCTGTTGATTTAAGGAAGGAGGAAGGATTTCATCCTATATTGGCATGTTTATGCTCGATCTATGACGTGTTTTTTGGTCGAACTGTCAGCATCACTCAAGGAGGTGACTTGACGTTTTCGAATCTAAAACTTTGGGATAGCTTGATCAGTAGGAATGAATGCCGACAGGTACAGACCTTCAGTCAGGATAGTGCTCCTTTAATTAGAATAGGAAAAAATAGTAATATTTATCGTTCTTATGAAAAAGTTGAATCAGGTTTAGCTGATGATAAACATGAAGATGTACATGACAAAAGAAATATTAATTCTAATTCTGAACATGAAAACTCAGAGCCGCCGGCTATAACAGATCCTAAAAAAATACCATTAGCTTTTGATCATGATACTGAAAAACAAAAATTTTTTCTGTTAGAATCTAAATGTTACAGTGGCGACGATGTGACATGTGAAGAGATACAAAAATACGGTGTGAATGTTAAACTGTTGAAGTTGAATAATGAACAAGACTTGTTTGCTCCGCTTTATAATAAAGAGAACAGTTGTGATGGTCGTGTTATGACATCCGTTAATGCTGGTGATTCAAGCGGTTGTTTGGGTGGTACTGGAATCAATGAAGGCTTTAAAAACATATTGGAAGCGAGTGTGAAAGAGTGCGATAGTAAGGATTATTCATATTTTCATGAGTATATGGTAGACGGTAGTGACAACGATGACGAATTTGAACTTGAATTATTTGATGAACGACATCATAAAAACCTATGCACTGCTGGTGTAGTTCATGATCGTTTGCTCAATAAAAAGAATGATCATACTGGGTCGGTTGTCATTGATGTCTTTAAGGATGAAAGTCTTCCTTATGGCAATAGAGAAAACAGGGCGATGACGTATGTATACTCCCCCTCTCTTGATGATTTCCGAGAAACACTTGGTAGATCACTAAATTTTAGAGGGTTCTGTGAAGCGGTTCGAAAGACAGCAGCCAACGTGATTGTTGCTACTGAAAAATTGAATGAATACTGTTCTTTTCAGAAATTAGATACGCAAGTAATATCAGTTATTCGTATGAGTTCTTTCGGTACTGAATTAATCGCTAAATTGGATAATATGCCGTCCTATTTTATTAAAGATACACATAAAGCTATTCATAAAGGAATAATCGATGGATTAGAAAATACAAAAACGGATAGACATATTAAACTGATTCAGTATCCTGTAGAAATGGGGGGAGTACTTGTTAATGATTAGACTGAAATGTAACAAGAAAAATCTAAATCTGGCGGAGAGTTTTTTTTCGTCTTATTCATAAATGTTTATTTTTTAATATAATGATTTGGAATGAAATGAGTTGTAAATTAGTTTAGTTTTGATGTTTTACTGTGAACTACAGCCTACGAGCAGTTAGCTCTCAAATCCACTCTAAGTGTGTCGGTTATTGTGGCAATCTAGGTATTAATAAAAAATAATTGGAACATTTTTATTTTTTTTTCTGTCTAAATTGTTATAAGGTCGTTGAATGTTATATTTTGAGTGATTTGAGTAAAATAGACCAATAATAACAAAATTATCTATTTTGTTTATTGCCAATTTCCAAGGGGAAAATTTAATTATTATAAAGGAAATTAACATGAGAACAATAAAATTTCTGGTGCATCGACATTTTCTTATGCGTGGAATAAGAACGATAAAAAATCAAAATTGTATAGAATATGTTCTTCTGCTTCTGCTTGTGCTGGAATGGTTGGTTTTATTGCCGGTTATAAAGTAAGTGTTTCTGAAATTAATAATTTTTTAAATGGATCTACTCATTTAGAAAAACATAAAAATATGTATTTTAGTGAAGAATTTAATATAAAAACGCACCGTCGTGTTATTGTAGCTTGTAGGGATAAATTTGATAGGGGTAAAGTTAAGTAGAATTTTCAAGATACACTGACAAATAATATTAAAAAAAGACATTTTAATTCAAGACAAAGGGGTCATGTCACTTGACCAGTATTTTCCACCAATGCACGGGTCATGAGCTTAGGTGCATTGCTCTACAATCTTTTGCGCTGTATGGGA
>JAGLCE010000145.1 GCA_023146365.1 Endozoicomonadaceae bacterium | reverse complement strand
AATCTTCATTCTTGGGCACCTTGAAGTGACGCAATAAGTTCCTCTAGTATCTCTTGAGCGCGGAATAATGGGTAGCTCCTAAAAGAAATACCATCAGGCGAGACCCAACAAATAGCAACAGGGAATGCTGGGATAACCCGTTGCCAAACCGATGTTGTGTAGACGGCCATATAATTCAAAATTCTGTTTCCGAGACGATATTATTGTTGCTGTTCTCTATCGAGCAGAAAAACTGAAAACTGTATTGTGGCATCTGACTGGAAGGGCGAAGCTGTTTTTTTTGTCACTTTTGGTTTTCATGGTAAAGTGCTTCTCATCGCCATCGGCTCATACGCTCTCATCGCTATGAAGGGGGGGTGCCTAGGTTTTTCGAAACACATTCATTAAAGGGATTGCTAAACACCTAAAAGCATCAGTATACTTTGAAAAAGCAAGCGCAAAATCACAAATACAAGCATAAAATACATAAAATATAAGCACAGGGAAAAAAAGCATGGACTATCTGACCGGTGTCGTTAAATGGTTCAATAACGCGAAGGGTCTCGGCTTTATCAGCCCCGTTGAGGAGTCATCCGATGAGGACATATTCGTGCATTACAGTAATATAAAGATGGATCATTTCAAAACCCTGAATGCTGGACAGACTGTACGTTTCTTGATGGAGCGTGGTAACAAGGGATTTTTGGCCACAGAAGTGATACCAGAGCAGAAAATGGAGGAGGATGCGTACGAAATCGTACGTGAGTCGAGGGATGAGGGGGTCGAGATTCCATCTGAGCGGGAGACTCATTAGCGGATCATCAATGACTGAGCTTGGCTGATTGGCGAGTCAGTATTTTAAGGTTTGTAGCGTCCATCTGTGTGTGAGATTGTGATCTTCTTGCCGACGCTAAGGTTAAAACCTATCGGCTCAGTGGCTAAAGTAAGCTGCACTGTGTTGGAAAATGGGAAGGTTAGCCCTACGCAGCGAGAAAAAACCATTGTTGCACACTGTCAGCTTTTTCTATCGCTCGTATTAAAAACGTTTAGTGTCTATTAGTTGCGACTCTTTCTGTTGCGCTTCGAGGCAATACTGACTCGCATATATCGACCGTTGAGTGATTGACCATCCAGTGAGAGGGCGGCTTGTGCCTCTTGCTGGTTTTTGAATGTGACAAAGGCAAACCCACGGGAGTTTCCAGTTTCTCGGTCTGTAATGACGCACGCCTCACTAATTATTCCAAATTGACTAAATGTTTCGTTTATATCTTTGTCTGTAACCGTAAAATCAAGATTGCCGACAAACAGTCTGTTTGATTGCATGTATAACTCTCCAGTGATTATAGATCCTCTTAACTTTCAGCTACTCGAACAAGGATGGATATCATTACAGATATGTTTTTTTTTGGGAGTGTAAAAGTAAAATAGGAATAAAAAGTCTCGTACGAACGTTCGACAGCACTGGATTGGGTTTTGTTCCATGTAATATTTTTGTTATGTTGATCAGTCTTGGTGTTTTTAGTCTGACAGAGTGAATCTTAGGGTTGCAACCGAGCGGATTTTCATGGAGAATGCGTTCCGTTGCTGACGCGTTCTTAGTCGGCATCTTTTTATGGTGGACCTTGCCGGTCCCCTCGCAATGGGTAACTGTTAACTCCGCCAGGCCTGGAAGGGAGCAACGGTAGCGGTTTGCACATGTGCCGAGGTGTGGCTGGTGAGGTGCACCACCATTTAGTGCCTATTTTTCCGATTGATTCTCTCTTTTTCCTATGATGTATTTTCCACTGTAATCTGTCGTTCAGGCTGTTTCGCTTGCGTGATTTAGTGCATTGCCCTGGTAACTCCGCTAGCATAGTGTACGGTACACTTTTCTTGAGTGTCTCCCCTGCGTGAGTAACGATTCTTCGTGAATTCATCTATTGGCGTATCGGATCGAAAGATTGGATGGGTCTGCACGTTATCTGGTGCTTGAGCCTTGGTGTGAAATGGCTCTTGGAGTAATGAACAACTAATGAGTTATCAGGTACTTGCGCGAAAGTGGCGACCCCGCATATTTAAGGAGCTAGTAGGACAGGTTAATGTCTTGCAGGCGCTGATCAACGCCTTGGATCGTGGTCGACTTCATCATGCCTATCTTTTTACCGGTACTCGCGGTGTTGGCAAGACAACAATTGCTCGGATTCTGGCCAAGTGTCTGAATTGTGAAACCGGCGTCACTTCGGAACCCTGCGGAGAGTGTTCGGCATGCCGAGAAATTGATGAAGGTCGTTTTATCGATCTGATTGAAGTGGATGCAGCGTCTCGGACCAAAGTTGAGGATACCCGTGAGCTGTTGGACAATGTACAGTATGCGCCGACCCGTGGACGCTTTAAAATTTACTTGATCGACGAAGTCCATATGCTCTCCCAGCACAGTTTCAACGCGCTTCTGAAGACGCTGGAAGAGCCTCCGCTCCATGTGAAATTCTTGCTGGCGACAACGGATCCGCAGAAATTACCGATCACCATACTGTCACGCTGTTTGCAGTTTAGCTTGAAGAGTATGTCTCCAGAAAAAATTGTGGGACACCTGCAGGAGATCTTGGACAAGGAGGGCATTCGTTGTGAAAACGGTGCGTTGTGGCAGTTGGGACGCTCAGCTGATGGCAGTATGCGTGACGCCCTGAGTCTGACCGACCAGGCGATCGCATTCTGTGATGAATCGATTACTGAACAGGGCGTTAGTACGATGCTTGGGAGCATCGATCGAGATCAGGTGCTGAAAGTCGTATCAGCTCTGGCGTCAGCTGATGCGTCAAAGGTACTCAATACCGTGGCGGGGCTGGCTGAACATGCCCCTGATTTTGCCTCTGTATTGAGTGATACGTTATCAATATTGCATCGTGTCGCCATTGCTCAAGCCTTGCCGGACGTAGTGGATAATAGCCAAGGTGATCGAGATGCAGTATTATCACTGGCTCGCCAGATGACAGCTGAAGATCTTCAACTGTATTATCAGTCAGGGTTGATCGGCCGTCGTGACCTGCCCTTGGCACCGGATCCCCGTTCAGGCTTCGAAATGGTGTTGTTACGCATGCTGGCATTTCGTCCTGATGGTATTATTCCTTCAGTGCCTGTTCAGCCCTTGCCGCAGGGGAGTACGGAGAGAGGCGGGACAGATAGCAATACGGCACCACAATCTCAGGGTCAGGACGAGCGTAAAGAGTCAGAGTCTGTCAATAGAGCCGTAGACGTGAAATCTACATCGGTTCCGACTGAATCTGTCAGAGTGGTGCCGATGGCACCGGTGGTGACTGATGTGGCTGCATTTAATGCATTGGTGGCGGAGTCCACTGATCAAGCGTCGGCAGAGCATGATTATCTGGTCGTTCAATCGTCTGAACCTATGGTGGTGACGCAACCGGAGGTGCTGGTGCGCCAGGCTCCATCAGAAGTGAGTGTGCCTGAAGCGACCACTGCTGAAAGGGTAGATAAAACGACTGTCTCACCTCCGGAGCGTAATGAAGAGAAGCCGTTTTCTAATGAGCCTTTGTCGCTGTCAGAGTTGACGCCTGTTACATGGATAGCGCTCTTTCAGGCACTGTCGCTGGATGGAGTCACTCGTACAGTTGCCTCTTATTGTTTGCCCGAGTTCGTAGAGGGTAGTTGCTTGACGATGGTGCTTGACAGCAATCATGATACGCTATACAACGAAAAGCATCGTCTCCGTATCGAAGCGTCGCTTAGTGATTATTTCGATATGAAAATTAGCTTGGTGGTTTCGTTGGGTGAGGTGAGCGGTGAAACACCTGCAGCTTGGCGTTATCGGTGTCAAAAAGAGCGTCAACAGAGGGCTGTTGACGGTATTCATAGTGATGAAAATGTGAAAATGCTGATTAGTACATTCTCTGGTACCCTTCTTGATCAGTCGATTGAAGCGGTGGATTGAAGCGAATTTATTGTACGACTATATCGTCATATTAGGCCTGTTGAATGCAGGGTAATCTGGAACTCATGAGGTCGAAATATGTTGAATAATGAAATGAACGATTTAATGAAGCAGGCTCAGGTAGTTCAGGAGCAGATGGAGACGGCGAAGAAAGAGCTAACTAAAATAGAGGTGTCAGGTGTAGCTGGTGCTGGGTTGGTTAATGTGGTAATGAACGGTCGTTATGATGTGAAAAGTGTTACCATTGATCCCAATCTGATGACGGAAGAGAAAGAGGTTCTGGAAGACCTGCTGGCGGCTGGAGTGAATGATGCGGTGCGTAAACTTGAAAAAAAACAGCAGGAGCGGATGGCTGAACTGAGCAAAAAAATGGGTTTAGCAGATGACTTCAAGATGCCTTTCTGAGAATTGATAGATTATGTCATTCAGTCCGCTAATCGTTCGGTTGATGGAGTCTTTGCGTTGTCTGCCGGGTGTCGGACCAAAAAGTGCCCAGCGCATGACCATGTATCTGCTAGAGCGTGACCGAAAAGGAGCACGGCAGCTTGCCGAAACCCTGCTAGCGGCGATGGATGGGGTTGGGCGCTGTAAGCGTTGTCGAATGCTGAACGAGACAGATCTCTGTAGTATTTGCGCCAGCGAAAGTAGGGACAAGCAGCTGCTCTGTGTGGTGGAGACACCGACTGATGTACTGGTCATTGAGCAAGCTGGTAGTTATCGAGGCTATTATTTTGTTCTTATGGGTCATCTGTCACCTATTGATGGGATCGGGCCGAATGAGATCGGCGTGCCGGATCTTATTAGACGACTGGATCAGGCAGATATTAAGGAAGTGATTCTTGCGACTAACCTAACCGTAGAAGGTGAGGCAACAGCGCACTACCTCGCAGAGGAAGTGCGTCACCGAGGGATGAAAGTGTCGCGTATTGCTCATGGTGTTCCGATGGGCGGAGAGCTGGAGTATGTTGATGGCGGTACTCTGGTACACGCCTTTGCAGGACGTCGGGAAGTGATGCTTTGATGGCTGCTCTCTCAATCTATCTAAAAAAGAGAGCAAAGATATGGTGCGTTTGATCGATTCCGCCACATTCCGCCACATTGAACCACCATCGACTGAGATCTTGGTCAGTCTGAATGGGTTGGATTTCGCTTAACCAAGACGGACATTCAATGAGATACCGTCTATGCCTCAAGCGCTGAAGTATCCGCTGAAGTATCCATTGGTTTTGTCATGACCCACAGCCAAAGTGAATGACCGTAAAAGCTTTGAGCAAAATAAACGATTGTTTACTGGTGAAGGGTTATGTTATTGATGGTAATTGTTTCGGTGGGTATATCACTCCAAGAGCCTTTTTGAGTCGTGTGGGTTTTACCTATTTTTGCAACGACATTCATGCCGGATACCACTTCACCAAACACGGTGTAGCCTGGTTTTGTTGGGGTTCCATCCAGGAACTTATTGTCCTTTAGATTGATAAAAAACTGACTGGTGGCGCTATTTGGATCACTGGCTCTTGCCATGGCAATCGTTCCTTTGCGGTTGGATAGGCCATTGCGAGACTCATTGGGTATCGGCTCGTGCGTGGACTTCTTTTTCATATTGGCTGTCATGCCTCCTCCCTGAATCATAAAATTAGCGATAACTCGGTGAAAGATGGTGCCGTGATAGAAACCTTCAGCGGAATACTTGAGAAAGTTGCGAACGGTTTCTGGAGATTGCTGTTTATTCAGCTTGAGGGTTATGTTGCCTTGAGTCGTGTTGATATCGACTAGAACGTTGTCCGAATGGGAGGCGGTGGTTGCTGTGGTGTTTTCTTGAGTATTAGCGTTGCTGGTACCTGATAACAGTAAGCAGGTGATCATGGAGAGTGTTGTTATTAATGAGCGCATGGTCAATGTCCGTCGTTGAGTGATTTTGGTTTCGCCCCTGAGCTTTGTTGAGTAGGACGCCGGTCATTGTTGCAAAGGATCCAGTGAAAGGTGGCTGATATCCGGAATGAATGGTGTATTATCGTTTGAGGTTGGAGGGTCAACTAGGTAACCAGACGGAGGTCGGAGACTGAGATGGCTGGTGTTCGGCACTTTGTAATGCTTTTCTGGTTTTTTATCCTGCACATCAGCACCGACCGGAGCAATCGTGAGGTTTGATCGGTTAGCATCGAAGAATTTGTTTGCAGGTTTTGTTCTCGGTTCAGAGGCGTTTTCAGATTGAGCCTCGGGTTCTGTCTGTTCTGTCTGTTCTGCCTGTTCTGCCTGTTTGGTAGGTATCGTTGTTGTGCTTTTGGGTTGATAGGGTTTTAACCAGCATCGTATCCCTGTTTTCTTTAGGACTGCTAGATATTTCTTTGCTGTTATCTCTTCCAGTCCACTTTTTAGTGTGATGGTTTTTCCTGAAAAGAGGTTGTCGATCTGTCTGGGGCTGGCTTTGAGTAGCGAGGCGATATTTTTTTGCACGAGTGCTTTATCAAGGGTTTCGTCGATGTCGCCAGAAAAAATCAAGTCGTAGGTGGTTGTCATATATTAGGCCTCTGTTTGATCCTATCTGAGCAATAAGACCGTATCGGTTATCTCAACGTCCTGTGAATGATTTTCATATCATCAATTGCGAACGATAGCAATAAAATAGACCGTTTAGGGTAGTACAGAGATGATGGGACTGAGTATCTCCATACTCCCATTGCTTAGTGACTGCTTAGTGTTTCTCGTCGGTGCTATGGAACAGCAGATACATTTCTAGCAAACTATCTGGTAGTTGTTTGTACATATTTTCAACGAAGTCAGGGTCGGCGATGATATCACTAAACTCGGGTTCATCATTGAGTAGCCCGGAGATGATAATGACCGGTAGCAGCAGCTCGGTAACTGCCTGTTTATGGGTCGCTACCCAAGATTCTTCATGCTCAAGATAGGCTTCGACAAAGCCAGCGCACCAGTCCGCTAGTGGGGAGTCCATGAGGGAGTGGTCAGCAGATACTTCGGCGGGAATGTCGAGATCGTCCTCGTCGCTGTTGATCTGGCGATCAATCTCGACGCGCAGTGCCTGAATGCTAGTCAGTGTTTCTGTTTTCGCCGCTGCTGTGGTCTCGGCGGTCAGTCCAGAGGTCATGTAGTCCAGCGCTGTTGCGTCATCAACGGCCACTGGGCCGATAACGATACCGGTCAGGAAGCCGTGAGCTGAACAGTAATCCATGACATCTTCCTGTTGCTCCTCCGTATCGCAGGTGCTGGCAATGTCGTTCAGGAATGTATCAAGATGCTGATGATGAATCTCCACAGGTAACCTCAAAATTAGGGAATAACAGGATGTTTTTCTAGAAGAGCCGCATTCTAAAGCGGCGGAACGCTGAAGCAAAGTGTATACTGCCTAGTTTATCAAAATCGGATAGCTTTGTATTGTGGTGGCTGTCCCTGTTGTTCTGATCGAAATGAAGGGTTTGCATGTCCGTTACGGCGCTTGAGGTTCTCCATAATACGTTTGGTTTTACGGCTTTTCGTGGTCAGCAGGAGCCGGTCATTCAGCATCTACTGGACGGCGGTGATGCCTTGGTTTTGATGCCTACTGGCGGAGGCAAGAGTCTTTGTTATCAGGTGCCTGCACTGACTCGCCCGGGCACTGCTATTGTCGTGTCGCCATTGATCGCATTGATGGAAGATCAGGTCAGAAGTCTGAAGCAGGTAGGGGTGCGGGTGGGCTGCTTGAATTCAGCCATGTTGCCGCAGGATCAGCGGCAGACCAAGCATGATTTAATGCGGGGCGGACTAGACTTGTTATATGTCGCACCCGAGCGCCTTCTGCTGCCTCAAATGATGGAGATGCTTGAGCAAATTACTATCTCTCTGTTTGCCATTGATGAAGCGCATTGTGTCTCTCAGTGGGGGCATGACTTCCGCCCTGAATATCTACAGTTGGCGATTCTTGGACAGCGTTTTCCCGGTGTGTCACGAGTGGCTCTGACTGCGACCGCTGATAGCCGAACTCAACGAGAAATTATTGATCGCTTGGCGCTGAATGATGCGAAATCGTTTATTGGCAGTTTTGATCGACCCAATATTTTTTACCGTATTTCCCAGAAACGACAGGCGAAACAGCAGTTGCATGCGTTTATTCTCAATGATCATCCTCGTGAGTCAGGAATTGTTTACTGTCTCTCCAGAAAAAAGGTAGAAGAGCTGGCGGATTGGCTGAATAATCATGGTATCCGAGCCCTGCCGTATCATGCAGGACTGCCAGCCGCACAGCGATCCCAAAATCAACAGATGTTCCATCATGAGGAAGGGCTGATCATGGTGGCGACAGTCGCCTTTGGTATGGGGGTCGACAAACCGGATGTGCGTTTTGTTGCACACATGGATCTGCCACGCAGTATTGAAGCTTATTATCAGGAGACGGGGCGGGCAGGGCGAGACGGTTTACCGGCGACTGCATGGCTTGCTTATGGTTTACAGGATGTCATTATCCTGGGACAGATGCTCTCCCAGTCTAATGCTGAGGCTTCCATTCGTAACGTGGAGCGACAAAAGTTGCAAGCGATGTTGGCATTTTGTGAAATCAGCGGATGCCGACGTCAGGCGCTACTGGCCTATTTTGATGAGGCTATGGATGAGCCCTGCGGTCATTGTGATCTGTGTGCTGAGCCAGTGGCGACGTGGGATGCGACGGTTGCCGCTCAAAAAGCACTCTCTAATGTGTATCGTACCGGGGAGCGCTTTGGGGTGACTCATTTGGTGGATGTCTTAATGGGCAAGGAGAACACTCGAGTTAGGGAGAAGGGGCATGAAAAGGTGTCGACCTTTGGTATTGGTCGAGAGCTTAGCCAGAAACAGTGGCGTTCAGTCTATCGTCAGTTGGTGGCGCGGGGGTTCCTCAGTGTGACAGAGGAGCACGGAGGACTGTTTTTGACGGAGCAGAGTCGCTCACTGCTGCGCGGTGATGAAGTATTGCTGCTGCGGCGTGATCGTTATGATGTACAAGAAACTAAGAAGACGAAGGATACTCGGAGTCGTATTGCTCGGTCGGTTGATATTCGATCGGAAGATGAGCCTCTGTGGAATGCTTTGCGAGAGGTTCGTCGTGTACTGGCAAAAGATCAGCGGATAGCGCCTTACATGATCTTTCATGATTCAACACTCAGGGAGATGGTCCTGCATCGTCCTGCCAGTCTCGGTGATATGGAGTTGATCTCTGGTGTCGGTCAGCGTAAGTTGCTCTCTTATGGGGATGACTTTCTGACGGCGATTAGGTTATTTGAAGAGGTTGCCGTCAGCGCTCGTGACGATGAGAATGTAACCGTTTTATCATGATTAGAAGGCTGACTTTGGCTAGTTAACGACGAACTATTAACTAGAGCGTCGGGTATCAAAACGAAATTTTAATGCAGAACCACAGTCGCAACAATGGTAGTGTATGCCGCGATGTATCCGGTTGTGACGAATAGCGGTCAGAGGTATTTCACGATCAGGGCAGGCGCAGCTATAGATGAAATGATGACGTCCAGAGTGGCTGATGTCGTAATGATGACAGCGATTCGCTGGCACATGAAAGAGCAACATGATTGACTGCCACTCCTTGCCGTGGGGCTTTATTCGATGACCATAGATTTGTGCTGCTACCAGATGAGCCAGTTCGTGGGCGACGATATGATGGACAAAATGTTTTGGGTTTTGTCGGTATAGGGATCGATTGAAGCGCACCTTGTTTTTCATCGGTAGTGCTTGTCCGGCGTCGCTGCCCAGCAGGTCCATCAGAATAGCCGGCGGAGGAATGCGGGCCTCATAGTATTGAGACGCTTTGGTGATAAGCAGGTGAATACGCTTATCTATATCTTGTTCCACTGGGGTCACTGCGGCTGCCTTTACTCTTTCGTCGATGTTGCATTTTGAATTTGATCATGTGGATCACGTACTGCTTGAGGCTGAACCAGTCTAGTCGTAATTGGACGTGTCGTCCTGATTGAGTGTGTTATACGTTGAAGAAAGAGTGATTAGTGATCGATTTTTGCCCACGAATGTTTATGTGGGGGCTCACGATGTGGTTCAAAGAGGTATAGACAAAGCCACTTCAGTCCTCTAAAGTCGTAAGGATTCAGCATGATAACTCTCATGAAATTGCTTGCTTGCCAGTTGATTTGAGAGACAATAAAATGCTCATAAGTTGAATGATCTGTTTCTGATAATAACTGGATTGTCAATGCTGGATTGTCA
>JAGLCE010000144.1 GCA_023146365.1 Endozoicomonadaceae bacterium | reverse complement strand
TATTATTTATATTATTTATATTATTATTGAAAATAAGGAAACCTTATGGATAGTAGGGCTAATAGTAGCCGTGAAGTACGACCACGCTTCAGGCATAGAGATTATAATCATACTGGTAGTTCAATTCCGACATCAAACAGAGGAGGCGTTAGCCAGGTTAATTCAGCCTCATGTATACAAAGCAGTAATAGGCATACCCTATCTACACATGTCGGACAACGTAACGTAACAACTAAACCAAGTTTTGATTACTTTCTCAACCAAGATATTCTTAAAGAAATAGAATATACATCTACAAGATACGGCTCACATTATCTTGGAGTAAATCATAGTAAATATGCAAGCTTAATTAAAGAATTCACTAATAATTGCAAACAGCCTTTGAATACAGATCAAAAAAATCAACTTATACCTTTGCTACATACTCATTATCCAAAACCTTGCTGGAATTGGAGAAGTATAACTACGACATTCTATGCATATACTATATCAGGTGTATTTGAAATCGAAAAAAACACTAATGAAAACGTTAAAGATACTCAAAAAAACTTATTAGTCGCTTTCTTTAAAGAAATATCATTTAAGTTAAACCAATATCCTATAACCAGCGAAATAGATGCCATTGGTCTGGTTACCCTGCTAAGATCCATTGGGAAACTGATGGATAACGTGATGGATCTGGAGGAGATACCTGAGCTAAAAGATACCGTTACTAAACTATTGATCAACTTACAATCAAAAATCAAATCAACAAAAGAAACAAAAGAAACAAACCAATTTAACAAACGAAATATAACCGAACTACTGTGGGGCATTGGGAAATTGGTGGATAAAGGATTGAGTATAAATATAAAGCTGGGACTGGAACGAGATAATACACTCACTTTAGAAGAGACAATAGTCTTACTATTTCAAGCTCTCGTAAGCAGCGCTACATCACAAAAACAGAAATTTGTAATTAATGCCAACAATATAGTCTCCAATCTGTGGGTCATGGCGAAACTCACTGACAAAGGGATGAAGCTGACGAAGATACCGGAGGTCATACAAATCTTGGACTCACTGTTGGATGATTTAATCGAACAGTACAACGGCTATGACTGCGTTAGTTTATCCAGTCTGATGTATTCCATGGCAAGACTGTTGGAAGCAGAGCCGGAAAATGCAGCTCATATTAAAGATGTTGCAATCAGACTATTGCCTTATGTTCCAATTGTACTGAAAAACGATTTAGGTAAATTGAGCTCTCAAAGTATAAGCAGCATGCTAGGGAGCTTAGCAAAAATGACAGATAATATGCTGATCATTGAGACACCTGATTTCACGCAGGCTGTGAACTTACTATTACCCCATGTAATTAAGCAGGTAAGCAATTTTAACGCCCAAGGTCAAGCCAACACGATATGGGCATTGGCAAAGCTGATGGAGAAATGGTGTGATTTTAATATGCTGGATAAATGGTGTGATTTTAATAATGAACCAAGCTTTAAGATTGCCGTGTATGGGATTTTGCTCCAGGCAAAAACCAATATTGAATCAACAAAACAAGAAGTAAAAATTAACTGCCAAAATATAGGCAACATGGTCTGGAGCATAGCAAAATTTATAGACTACAAGATGAATTTTGATAGTGAACCTGAGTTTGATGATATAGTATATACACTGTTTAATTATGCGGAAACCAAGATAAAATCAGACACAGAAAAACAATTCATCACTCAAAATATAGTCAACATGATGTGGGCCATAAGGGTCCTGTCTGACAAAATGCTGGATCCAAATATTCCTAATCCATGTAACATACTAAAATTCAAAAAGATTGTGCTTGAACTACTTTCCCATAGTAACATACATGAGAGCTATACCATTCAAGGTATAAAGAATATGCTATGGGCTATATCTAGCCTAGGTGACATATTGAAGCTTACTAAAGTAGGGAATTTCAGAAAGATAATTCTTGAACTGTTAGCTAAGACAAAAATTAAAGCCGTATCAAACGAAAAACACGATCAATTTAGTGAGTATGACATAGCCAGCATACTGAGCTCCATAACGCACATGGGTAACCGTTGTCTGTTGCAGCATGGTTCACAGGTGATGAAAGAGACCGTGGTAGCGCTGTTGCCTAAGTTTAAAATCATAAGAAAAAAAGAATCTCTCGATTACTCCTTACCAAACGTGCAGTATTGCATAAGCAGGATGCTGTTCTCCCTAGCAGCCATGGGCGATCTCATTGAAATAAATGAAGTTAAAGCTCTGTTTGATGATATGGTCAATAAAATCAGTGTTAATGTCAAAAATTATAATGAACAAACCGTATTTTCAGCCATCTGGGCACTTATTGCATACAATGCTCGATTACATTTAAATTATCCTGCTACTGATAATTCCATTATTCAACGACAGATAAGAGAATTATTTAATTATGTTAAAAATAAGACCATTGAGAATAATAATAAAACTATTCTAGCTATGACGGCAATCTGGCTTGAGGAGCCGTGTCCGGTCACTATCAAGTACAAGATAAAAAGTTCCGAATTTCAAGACATATTACGTGACAAACTGCGTTCAAAACTCTCCGTGACGATTGAAGAAGAAAAGATATTAGGTGATTTAGCACCTGTTGATCTATTTCTGCCAGATATCAGTACTGTGATTGAAGTATATGGGCCTAGGCACTACTTTTGCCATGACTTCTTTATCAAAAATGGATCCACATTACTGAAAAAAGTACTGCTTGAAAAATTAGGGTATGATGTTATTGGAATAACAGTATGCCAGGTCACTTCTAATGTTTCAGTACAAAAATGTATCGATCAAATACGCAAAAAGATCGATACAAAGAGTGTGGATGATCATTTTGCATTACCTAAAGTCAGTGCAAAAGAAAAGCCTTCATATGCTAGCGATGATGACTATCATACCGCTAGCGATAATGAGTATCATACTGCTGACGAAGATAATGACAATGGCAATCATACCACTAAAGAAAATGAAAAACATTCTGCCTCTAAAGAAAATAAAAAATCTTTTACCACAGATGAACATTTAAGAGAAGATGAGAACAAGAACGCGTGGCAAAAGCCAAAGAAAAGAAATAAAAAGAAACACAAGACTGCAATGCCTTCACATTAACTGCATCGTCCACTTTTCGATGCAATCTTGATTATTCATCAATGCTTCTGAGCAGATTTTAGTATTTTGTAAACCACAAATGGTCAGAACAGCCAAAGATTGGTCATGGAGTAGCTACCGTACGATAACAGGTCAAATAGACTCACCTGAATGGTTGCACACTGATTGGGTTTTATCGGCTTTCGCTAAGGAACATGCGATTAAGTCTCTGTTATGAGATAATCCCCGTCATTGCTTTTTGATGAGACGAACCATGGAACACCAGCTCATCTTCGCCGACAGGCTACCGTGGTGCAGAGAAACGCGAGGAACTAGAGGACGTAAAGGCTGATTGGCACATTGCCGAGATCCCCAAGCGTTAAAGAAACATCCGAGAATCAACAAGGCTCTATTGAAAACGGAGTATTTGAAAGCCAGCATCCGAGCTAAGGTTGAGCATCCTTTTCGGATCATTAAATGCCAGTTTGGTTTTACCAAAGCGCATTATCGTGGCATGGCTAAAAATGACAGCAAGCTGGCTATGCTGTTTGCTCTGCCGAATATCGTCAGAGTAAGTCAGATGCTAAAAACATAGGGGCAGTGTGTCTGGATGTCGGAAAACCGGCATTCAGACACTGAAAAACGAACAGTCATTGGGTGGTTATCCGGAAAATCGGTCTTGATGGAGTGATTTGCTTGAAAGGCAGGACTTAATCGTAGGTTCCTTAGGCTATTCAAATCGTTCTTTTTCTAATCCATTTGTACCACACCAGAAGAGTACCACAAGAGTACCACAAGAAAAATTGAGGTCTTTCGCAAATTCTCATGAACTTATTTTCAATAACTGTTGTCTACTTGAAACATGCGATGCATTAACAATAAAAATTAAATCAATTTCAATGACAGGAGAAAACAGTATGTGGCACTCATTCGCTAATAATATGCCTGACAAAACATCTAGACTACATTCAATACCATTAGCCAAAACCACTCAAGAAGAAGCGAACTTATTGATATCAAAAGAGCCTCGTTTTTCCACTAATCGTAATGAAATTAACAGCCAACATCACAGAGACGTTAATTTACAAACCACTGAAACTTTTCTGGCACAACTAGGCCATAACCGAAATAGAGCCGAAAACGACTACTCTGGTCATCATGCTAAACACAAAACAGAAAATATTAAAACAACGTCAATCAAAAGAGGTCTCCATGAGTTAACAAAGTGTGTGGAATATTATGCTACAACGGCGGTCATGCCATTGTATGAAAATGGATTTAACGGATTTGACTGGAAACCCACATTGGAGAATACAGTTATAACATTGGGGTCTATGTTATCTCCACTGTTTCGTAGAGCATGCTTCTTTAAAAAAACAGGTATATTTGGAATTATATTGAATTCACTCAGTGGTACCGCAGCTAAACCTGTTAGCAATGTGATTGATATCGACAATGCCGACACCTTGCAAATGATTGGCAAACATACCAACTTCCCATCCAATGGAAACTATAGATTAACCAATAATATTGATGCCAGAAATATTACGAAACCGATACCAGAATTTTTCGGTACTTTAGATGGGCAAGAGCACGTCATTTTACATTTGCAGTGTTGTCTTATACAAAAGCTTGCAGGTGATGCCGTCATTAAGAACCTCTTTATCAGTGATGCAAATACCATTGACGCATATTGCTCCGCGACGATTGCAGGCACGTTAATGAATAACGCCACGCTAAACTTCATTCACGTGAGGAATAGCCAAATACAAACAACGAGGGATACTCATTATCTCGGGATAGTAGTCGAAATCATGTCAGGATCGTCTCGGATTGAAAATACTATCGTCTCTACCTCCACGCTTATTTCAGAGCATTCGGCTTCAATATGTGGTGGCTTGTCGGGAATAATGATGGACAGTGCAGAAAGTAAAAATAACACGATTACTCGCTGCAATCTCACCACACATGGACACTCTTCGTCGCTAGGAGGTTTAATAGGATTAAGTATGGGTAATACCGTAAGCTACAAAGACAGCGTTATTCAGAGCAATGCTACGACGAGTGGACATAACGCACACAGCGCTCTAGGAGTAGGGCGTGTCCATCATGCTTTGAAGATGAAAGAAGACACATTTACCGACTCTTCGGTTACAACTGGCGGAATAAAGGCAGATACAGGTCTTGCAATAGGCTCTGGATTCTTGAATGTGCGTTTCATCAACATTATCAACACTGAGATCCTCCGCTGTCACGCTTTAGCAACAGGAGAAGGGTCTACTGCGAACATCTGGATAGGGATGCACAACAACAATGTCCATGTTTACAACAGTACAGCCATCAACTGCACCTCCGCTGATAAACAGCCCGTCACGCAATCTACCATTACAGACCCCGTCACGCAATCTACCATTACAGACCCCATCACGCAATCTACCATTACAGACCCCGTCACGATGGATGATGCATCATTAGTAGTACCCATACTGCTGTATGGAGGAAGTACTCTTCTTGCTATAACTACTGTTGGGTTAGTGAGTTACTCGATTTACAGTGGTTATCAACAGGGAAAGACTGGCTGGAATCTAGCCAAACATCCCGGACAATCTTGTTTAAAATGGTTTACTGATTTATATCAGAGTTTCTCCTCCACCATCTGCCCAGTGCGATTAGACGAAGAAATGGAAGAAGGTAATATTGAAACAGAGAATCATGAAATGACTTTATTGTCGAACATGTCAAAGAATGATAATAGTGTCGCTTCGGAAGAACATCAATTGTTGTAGCCATCCAAACTAGCTTTGATCGAATATTTAAATCTACACCACATGGTAGGCATGCAATCATTAATTAATCAATTTTTTTATGCGATCTTGTTAAACAAGTTACACATATATAATCATTTATAAAATGACATTACTTGGCCTCATTTCATTATACAGCCGCCTTCTTTTTAACCATCCCTTTAACAATTACTTGTACTTGGTCATTCTCTTGCGTTATTAAAGCGGGAAATAACATAAAATCAACCTCACACTCTTTTGATCCAGCTTCACTACATATAACAAACTCATTTTCACTAAACACATCACCTTGCGGTACAGATGAAAATCTTACATGCAAGGATTGAGACATCATTAACATTGTCACACGAACAGCCATTTTAATACCAGGCATTAAATGTCCACAGTCGTTAGTAGATATTCCATACTTTAGTTCTATACTCTGTGCTAATTTTTGTAGATATATATCAAATTTTTCTTTATCACTTACAAACTGACTGACCATGCCTTTTTTGTGTTTTTCCCATAACTCCTCAATAGAATATTTTTCCGAATTATCACTAACTATTGATTTCAATACTTTTATTTTTTCACCTTGGATGATTTTATTCGATTCGACTTCTACATCTTTCAATATATTTAACAACAAACTGCCAGCCTTGGCATTATTACCGATACCATCAGCAACTCCATTTGTTATCGTGTAGTGTTGAGAGACTTCAGTATATAAATCCTTCCACTTATTATCACGAAAATCCGAAACATAATCTTTAAATTCAGATCCTATGTCATTTTTCCTAGTGCCCTCTAGCTGTTGGTTAATGTATTCAAATCGTTCACATTCTTTATCCAGCTCTATCTTTGCTTTATTAACCTCAATTTCAATTATTTTTTTATGATTTTTCATGTCTTCTATTTCATTTTCACTCTTACGACCCTCAACTATATTATTATTTATTTGTTCACGATATTGTTCGGCTTTTCTTTTTTTAGAATCTATCTTAGATATAAGATTACGCTTCGTTTCCTCAAGAGTACTACATTCAGTTTTTAATTTTTCATTACATTCATTCACCTGATCAAATTCAGCTGATGAAGTGATTACATTACTAGATGGCACGGTTTCTTCCGAAACTTGTACGATATTTCTTGATAATAAAACAGACTTAAACCTTTCAACAAGCACGGAATCAGAACCATTTGACACATAATTCATAGCTTCAGATACTGTTATACTCCTTCCAAATATCACAGCAGCAAGAGATTCCAACAGAGAGCCTTGACACTCACATTTTACATATGTGAATGCGTCTAAAAGCCTTAGCCTAAGGCAGTTTTGATCTGCCACATATTTAATCGTCATAAAAAATCCTCTTACTATATTCCTGAGCACTTAAACCATTGTAATTGTGATACCAGACAGAGTTCTTCCGAGTTATCCATTGATCGAAAAACATTCATTTTAAGATTATAAAAGCTAATCCATGCCCAATCAGAAAATAACAATTCACTCTTAAATTAATCACCAATAATGAGTACGAATGTATGATGTACAAGAATGTACAAAAAATAACTACTACACTATTTTCGACTTTTGTTTTTGAAAAAAGTTCACGGCAATAATAATTTTCTATCTCAAAAAAAATACAGTTCAATAAACCCATCGAAGCACACTATCTTTTTTGATTTTCTTTTAACAATTAACCCCTACTTTATTTTAAGGAGCCGTAAATATCAATGAATTCACATAACTATCGTAGCTTTTCTATTTACAGAGACTCTTTTCTTTGATTTGGATCAGCATGCCTTGTTAGTCAAATCCCAGATTATTACAAGCCTCTTACTCTAACGCTTCAAGGATTCGATTTTTTGCGACATTTGTCTACCTATAATAAATACCTTTCGCCGGTTATTCACAAGTGCTTTCTGCCCCCCCTATACCGCTTAGAGTGCCATAAGCTTCGGTCCGCTGTAGTATTTATAGCTCGCATCCAGCCTCATCTGATTCCAGCGTCTGCTAATAGTCTGCTTGACTAGCTAAATCCAAGATGGGATATTTACGAGGACCTTATCAATGAACGACCTGAATCCGTGACTTATTGATT
>JAGLCE010000143.1 GCA_023146365.1 Endozoicomonadaceae bacterium | reverse complement strand
TATTGAAAACGGAGTATTTGAAAGCTAGCATCCGAGCGAAGGTTGAGCATCCTTTTCGGATCATTAAATGCCAGTTTGGTTTTACCAAAGCGCATTATCGTGGCATGGCTAAAAATGACAGCAAGCTGGCTATGCTGTTTGCTCTGGCGAATATCGTTAGAGTCAGTCAGATGCTAAAAACATAGGGCCAGTGTGTATGGATGTCGGAAAACCGGCATTCAAACACTGAAAAACGAACAGTCATTGGGTGGTTATCCGGAAAATAGGTCTTGATGGAGTGATTTGCTTGAAAGGCAGGACTTAATCGTAGGTTCCTTAGATCATCAGGGGTTTTAATGTCTTTGGCTAGCTCAAGTGCCAGAGCTTTAATTTTTTCAGTGTTCATTTGCATCGCCTATTTTTTTACCCTCTTGAGGGTATCAGAAATGGACGATTACACAGTTAAATTTACAGGCTCCCCAATTGTGGTCTATACAGGAATGTCTGTTGCACTTATTGCTTGAATCCAGTGTCAAATAAGTTATTTATGCTGTCAAACGATTGAACATTTGTTACGAATAGTTGTCATATACTTAGTATTGTTTTGCTAATTGCATTTCATAGATTTATATTCGCATTGGAGTATTAATATTAATATTTATAGTTTTATGGCTAGTGATTTTAGATATAGAAGGCAGCTCTCATTTGTTGAGATGAGCGTCTATTCAGATAAAACTAAACCTGAAATAGATTTTGATCGAGGAACATATTTAGCTAATAACCTATTGAATAATGTAGGTGCTTGTTTAACTAGAAGTGTAGATTTTTTTTCGAGAACGGTTTACTCACTATATTCAGCAATACAAATGGTGATGCCTAACGGTGGTAGAAGAAACTTAACAACGGCAGAGTTTGTAGAGCAGAATCTTATGTCTGGTGAAACCAAAGAAAATATTTTAAAAGTAAGTCAAATGCTAGATGAAGCGATAGCTTTCAGGAATACGGGTGTAATACAAAAACCACCAAATATCGAATTAAAGGCGGTTGAATCGAAAAAGCGTAGAAAAAAAAGTAGTGATAAATATTTATTTTGTATGGTTTCATTGGTTATGTTGCCATCATTTTTTATGTGTGCTTTTGCGAGAAATATAAATGAAACAGCATTAGTGCCTACAACATTAAGTCGTTTACATAATGCTAATAAATATATTGTTGATATGAAAGTGGTTGATGCGAATTTGTATGACTATGAATATCGTTATAATGTTACCGTTAATGATACTTATATTGATGAATATCCTTTTGAGATAATTCATGATATTAGAGGTGATAGGCCATATGTTTCGTTTTGGATTATGGATCCATTGAGACTGGATGAGGATGGTGTACAAGAAATATATTCTTGCAACTTATTTTGTGACGCTAGGAAGATTAAAACAAAAATTAATAGCAGGAAAAGTAAATGCGAGGCAAGAATTATTACAAGGCATGGGAATAATACATGTGATGTGCGAATCGTTCCTCAGGAGGACACCAGTGCTTATTTTGGGATAAGGTTTGACCTCGATAGCGAAAATTTTTATCCTTTTAGAATTAAAATGCTTCCAGATATTACAGATTTAGATCAATATTTTTATTATAGGTTTTCAGTTTCTCCTGATAAGAAAAAGGAAGCAAAAAGAAAAATAACGTTATCATTAATGCATAATGCTACAGCCCATATGCTTGCTTATGTCCAAGGCCAACGGAAAGATGAACGTAGAAAAGCTACCGCATGTGAAGTGTTTTCAGATTCTGAGGTGACTCCACGTTATACTTTCAAAGATAACCTGTGCGATATTACTTTACCCTCAAATAGTAGCTTAACGCAATATAATATTAGTCTTAAAATGGTACATAGACGAAGCCAATCATTAACATTGCAACTGCAACTTTCTGTTGAAACTACATTGCCACCAGTAACAGAAAAACCAACAACAACAGAAAAACGTTCATCAATAACAGAAATATCGCCAGTAACATTGCATATATCAACAACAGAAAATCCGTTTATTGATCCTGAAGATGATTCACGTAAACACGTAAACACAAGTATCTATATCGTAGTTTCGGCAGCGTCACTGTTATTTATTGCATGCGGATTGTTTGTCGCATATATAGGTATTAAAAATAGAAAGAAAAGTGCGTTAATGGATGTAAAAGTATATTTCTCGAGAAAAAATATTGCTATAAAAAAGAAAGAAATGCAAAAACAAAAACTTGCAAAACAATGGCTTGTTGATACTTTTGGTAAAAGAGCTTTAAATTTATCTCCTAAGGATAAGCGAGAAAGAAGAGACTTTATTATAGATTTTATTGTTCAGTCAAGTGAATGTGATGTAAGCATTTATAATCTAATTAGAGTAGAGCTCGAATCTATTGCGAGAGTAATTCCAGATGGTTTGGCTGGAGGTGAATACGAAAGACGATTAAAGAAAATTTCAGAAGATTTAAATAGCACTGTTTTAACGCCGAAGACAAAAAAAGAATACTATGCATATTTATTGGATCTAGTGATTGATAAGGTTACAGCAATACTAAACTCTGGAAGAATCACAGTTAATACAAGTGTTATTGATCTTAATAATAAATGGATTCCCAATATGTGGGGGAAATCTCTAGAAGAAAAAAGTGCATATTATATTAAATCAAGAAAAGAGGCTGAAGATCGATTATTTATTCAATATAAAGACTTTGGGATTGTTGATCCTGATAGCAACTTACCATTGCTGAATAAATCGACAATGATTACAAGGCCGGTCTACGGTGCCCTTGATTATAAATTTGCTCGTCATGGAGCTGCTCCATGGTATGGGGTACATTATTATGTTATTAAGAATAAATATAAGCTGGATGCTACTTTAGTGCCCGGTCAGGGGCTTGATACGAAAAAACCTGATGAAATATTCCATTGGATGGATATGGAAGGTTTGCTGATTAGTCTTATGAATAGTAATAGGCATCAATATCTTATGCAGCAACTCATCCATTATGCTTTTTACCCAGATTTGGAAAATAAGGATATCTTGGAGAAATATGGGATGTATCTTGATGCCTATATTGAAGTACATTTGTTTGAGTTACTATCTATGCAGGATGCGGTAGAAGAGTTTCATGTTTTTACTAACCCTATCTTTGAATTGAAAGACTCGCCTTTAAAGAAAAACAAGTATCCTGCGTTGTCTGCAGAACAGCAGAAAAAAATCAAAAATTTAAAAGAGGTGTCTAAACTTGGAGGGTTGCCTTTTAAATTATTTGTTGATGAATGTGAAGTTATTCCAGAAACGCATCAAGTTGATACTGATAGTCAGCAAGATCTGTATAAGGAAATTTTACAGAAAGCAGGGCTGGTTGAGTTGTTCGAAAAAGAAAAAACTGAATTATCTGATGAGCATATTGATTTTGAAGAACTAGCTCCTTTATCCCAATCATCCCATAGAGTCTTTAGTTATACGTTAGATGGTGATGATAAAAAGTACTATATGGCGGAAAATTATGTGAAAGGATGTATTAGAAACTATGGATGGTTGAAATGTCCTCAAACCAATAAGTTTCTTTATTGTGATCAGGGACCTTGTCCAAATGGTTTTATGTCAATAGAAAAGGCTGTAGATACTGCGGGTAACCACTTTTCACTATATGATCATGAAGATTGTGGTACGTTAAAAATTACCTATAAATTATTTCCAGGTCTTCAGTCTCAAAAGCACAATAGGCCTGGTGTTGCGTATCCAGCAGAAGTGAGGGTTGCTTATGTTCCTGATAATTTAGAAGGTCGGAAAGTTGCTTTTATGCTTCAAACTGCTTTTATTGAAAAGCATACTTTTTCAGTGGGTGTTTCAAGAAAATTGGGAACTCAAGATGTTGTAGTTTGGAATGATATTCACCATAAAACATCCCTTGTTGAAAATGATGAATATGGTTATCCGGATCCTAATTATTTGCAAAGTGTGAAACAGTCGCTTAAAAGATTTGGTATTGAAGAGCCTGTAAGTGATCCCCGTGATTATAAGTTGCTATGTACAGTGGATAATACCTCAAGGGAAAGAATGAAAAGGATATATAAGGAGATTCTTCGTGATCAGCAGGAAATTGCTCTTTACGGGGTGGATGCTGCCGGTTCAGGATCATCATCACCGCAACCTGGTCCAAGCGGTCTACAGACTCACACTGTACAGGTTGATATCGAAGAAGAGCCCAGTTCAAGCGATCTACAGACTCACACTGCACAGCTCGATATTGAAGAAGAGCTTGGTGATATGGGTAATGAACCCATCAATACCAGCGAATTCATCAATACCAGCGAAACTAACGATAGCATCAATAGCATCAATACTAGGGAACCTGCGATTAAGTCTCTGTTATGAGATAATCCCCGTCATTGCTCTTTGATGTGACGAACCATGGAACACCAGCTCAGCTTCGCCGACAGCGAGTACCAAAACAAACGCCGTCAAACCCGCAAAGAGAAATTTCTCTTTGCGGATGGAAGAGCTGATGCCTTGGCAACGGCTGGCTTCAGTCATTGAACCGCATTACTACAAGCCGGGTAATGGTCGCCATCCTTACCCTCTGATGACGATGCTGCGTATTCACTGTATCCAACAATGGTACAGCCTGAGCGATTCTGCCATAGAGAACGCGCTCTACGAAATTGCCTCGATGCGGCTGTTTGCAAGTCTGTCACTGGATCGCGCGATACCACACCACGATCATGAACTTCCGGCATTTGCTGGAGCGTCACGGTTTGGCACGAAAGATCTTCAAAGAAGTAAACGACTGGCTGAGCGAAGCCGGTGTCTTGGTCAAAGAAGGTACGCTGATGGATGCCACCATTATCGAAGCACCCAGTTCTACCAAGAATAAAGCCGGGGAGCGTGATCCTGAGATGCATCAGACCAAGAAAGGTAACCCGTGGCACTTTGGCATGAAAGCTCATATTGGTGTCGATGCACGCACTGGCCTAACACATAGCTTTACCACCACGGCGGCCAATGAGCACGACCTCAACCAGGCTGAGAACTTACTACCTGGCGATGAGGACTTTATCTTCGCCGACAGTGGCTACCGTGGTGCAGAGAAACGCGAGGAACTAGAGGACATAAAGGTTGATTGGCACATTGCCGAGATCCCCAGCAAGGTAAAAGCCTTAAAGAAACATCCGAGAATCAACA
>JAGLCE010000142.1 GCA_023146365.1 Endozoicomonadaceae bacterium | reverse complement strand
CTTTTTTACTTTTTTACTTTTTTACATTGAAGCCAAAGCTGCAGCCTTCTCGATATCCACGGATACAGGCCGAGAAACACCCGGTTCCTGCATGGTAACCCCCACCAACTGATGCGCAGCCTCCATGGCAATCTTATTATGGCTAATATAGATAAACTGCACTTTTTCCGACATCTCTGTCACCATCCGCGCATAACGTTCCACGTTGGCATCATCCAATGGCGCGTCCACTTCATCCAGCATACAGAACGGTGATGGGTTCAACTGGAAGATGGCAAAAACCAACGCAATCGCTGTCAGCGCTTTTTCTCCACCTGAAAGCAGATGAATCGTACTGTTTTTCTTTCCGGGAGGTTGCGCCATGATAGTAACCCCTGTATTTAGCAGGTCATCTCCCGTCAGCTCAAGGTAAGCGAAACCGCCTCCAAACACTCTAGGGAACAACTCCTGCAAACTATTATTGATCTTGTCAAAGGTATGTTGAAAACGATCACGGGTCTCTTTATCGATCTTGCGGATGGCGCTTTCAAGTGTCGCAATCGCTTCTGCCAAGTCCTCATTCTGGGCATCCAGATAGTGCTTACGCTCAGACTGATTCGTATACTCTTCAATTGCCGCAAGGTTGATAGCGCCCAGCCGCTGAATACTGGCTGCCAATCGCTCTAGCCCTTTTTCCCAATCCGTTTCAGAAGCATCTTCCGGCAGGTTGACAAGCATCGTTTCCAGATCAAAATGCTCGTCTCTCAACTGCTCCTCCAGTGTCGTACGACGAACCTGCAACGCTTGCCAATCCATTCGCAATTTTTCCAAACGATCTCTCTGCAATTGAGCTTCGTGTTCAGCTTCTCCACGGATTTTCTCGAAGTCCCGCATTTGATGATCAACCTCTTCGAGTAAACGACGAGCTTCCATCATATCTTCTTCGACGTCGACCCGTTGAGCCAACAGCTCCTCCAGCTCAATTTGCAGTTCTTCAACCGGCTCATCACTCTGAGAGAGATTTTCACGCAGTTGATCTAAACGCCCCATCAGGCGATCACCCTGCATTTTCAATCGTTCAACCGCTTGACATATAGAGTCGATCTGTGTCGTTAATGACTGCTTACGCAGCTCCAGTTGATGGGCCACATCTTTACTATGACGCGCAGTCTGCCGAATACGATCCAGATTAGTACGAATATCATCCCGCTGAGCAAGCAGTGACTCACGACGCTCCGTATCTCCTTCCATGCGATCCAGCGCATCCTGCAAACGTAGACGGGACTCTCCTATAGACTCCTGTTCTTGGACCTTCTGCTCGTCAATCTCAGCAATGTCTTCTTGCAAACGACTGTGACGAGTTAACACTTGCTCAACCTGAACCTTGCGGGCACTCAGCTCAGACTGTAACTCACTCTCCTGACGGCTTAACCCTACCAGCTGACACTGTCCTTCTTCACGATCATGTTCAATTTGCTCCAAACGCTCACTGTTTTCTATTAAAGACTCAGCTAACGCCTGCTCCTGATCATCCCACTCTGCCAATCTCAGCTCTAACGCTTCTATTTCCTTCTGCCGAGCCAAAATACCACTGCTCGCATCATTATCACGAATAACCCTCAACCAGTTGTGACCTAGCCAGATCCCTTCCTGAGTCACGACCGATTCACCCGATGCCAATTGAGGCCGTACCGCCAGGGCGTCGTCTAGCGACTCAGCGCCATAAATACCATAGAGTAACGATCCAGCAGCATCCGCACCTTCAACACACTCAATCAATGGGGTTACCTTATCAATACGACCATGAACCCCCTCCCTCTGCGAACCAGCCGCAAGAAATGTCAGATTGGTCTCTGCGACTGAATCCAGTACCGCTGCAACCGCATCGACATCATCCACACAGACTGCCTGAAGATACTCGCCCAACACGGTTTCAACAGCAGTTTCCCAACCTGGTAGCGTTTTAATCTGCTGCCCCAAACGAGGATGTTCCGCCAACCCATGACCGGCCAGCCATTCGACACCACCATCACCCTGTCCAAGCGCTGCCTGCTGCAATGCCTGTAGCGATGCAAAACGACCTCGTGCCTCGTTTAAACGACGACTGCAATCACTCTTCTGCTGTGTTACATCAACAATCACCTGCCTGACGGTATAAATACTCTCACCAAAGCCGGCATGACTCGCTTGCAACGTTTCAATCTTCAGTTCCAGTTCAGTGAGCTGTTCCGTCAGTTGTTCGATCTCTTCTTCAAGCGGTTCTACCTGTAAACCAGATTTTTCTTCCTGATATTTTCTCAGACGCTCATCCAGACGCTCTAATGCCTGCTCCAGATGCTGAATTTCTGACTGCTCCACTTCAGCTTCTCGACGGGACTCACTCGCAGCGTGATTGGATTCATCCCAAGCGCTCTGCCAGGTCTGCATGGACTCTTCAGCCTCCATCAACGCCATGGCATGCTCTTCCTCTCCGGCCTGACTCAACTCCAGCTCAGGCTCAATGTTCAGAACTTCCTCTTCAAACTGCTCCAGCTTGCGTTGATCGACCTCCAGGCTTTTCCGATTTTCCTGCCAAGCAACTTCAGCTTCACTAAGATCGACGTTCAACTGCTCAGCCCGCTCACGACGGTGAGCAATCGTCTGCTCCCGTTTAGTAATCTCGTTACCGATACTATAGAAACGGCTTTGCACTTGGTTGAAGCTATCCGTGTATTCGGTCTGATTTTGACGCAGTTTTTCAATATCGGTATCACTAGAGCGCTGCCTAGCGATGATCGCTTCCAGACGAATCTCAAACTCTCGGATGGCCACCTCCTGTGACCTGGCGCCACCGTCCACCTCTTTCCAGCGCAGAGCGTATAGCTGAGCTCGCATCAACCGCTCTTCCTGCTTGTACTGTTTATATTTCTCCGCCGCTTCGGCCTGACGCTTAAGATGCGACAGTTGGCGCTCAATCTCCTCGCGAAGATCCGTCAAACGCTCCAAGTTTTCATTCGTGCGTCGCAACCGGTTTTCAGTCTCACGGCGGCGCTCTTTATAGCGGGATATCCCCGCCGCCTCTTCGATAAAGACCCGAAGTTCTTCCGGCTTGGATTCAATCAAGTTTGAAATGACGCCCTGGCTGATGATGGCGTAACTTCTCGGTCCCAAGCCAGTGCCCAGAAAGATATCCATGACATCTTTCCGACGACATTTATTGCCATTAATGAAATAGGTATTCTGCGCGTCGCTGGTGAGCTTTCGTTTGATCGATATTTCAGTGTAAGCCGCATATTCACCCATGATTCGACCTTCACTGTTATCGAATATCAGTTCAACATGGGCATAACTAGCAGGTTTCCGGCTACTGGAACCCTTGAAGATAACGTCGATCATGGAGTCGCCACGCAGATTCTTGGCAGAAGACTCTCCCATCACCCAGCGTACGGCATCGATAATATTCGACTTTCCACAGCCATTAGGACCGACAACCCCACACATATTACTGGGGAAATAGATAGTGGTCGGATCTACAAACGATTTAAACCCTGATAATTTAATACATTTAAGACGCATTGAGTCCTGAAATCCTGTTCTGAGACAGCTGGCGGTCAATGACTTAACGCTTGTTAAGTACATTAACCAAAAAAGTTATTAAAACAGCACAAGCTCGGTAATTGCAACCGCAAACACTAACCATTATTAACAGAGATACTATCAATAAAGCGCCAAAACGTATCATCAGAACCAACTGGCAAATTTCAGCCTCACATCTCAACAACTTTCGATAGTCCAACCCGTTCATAGAGCGCTTCCAGCGCCATGTCCGGCGTAATATCAATCAGGCTTTGATGATACCCCTCTGCGCTGTCGCCTTTGCGAATTTTTAGATAACCCGTCATCAAGCGAAGTACTTTGGCCTTGTCGCTGAGCGGCGGTGTAAACTCTGGACTGGTGGGTCCATAAAGTGCGACCAATGGCAATCCAATAGCCGCCGCCACATGCATTAGACCAGAATCATTGCTAATCGCCGCCCGACACTGAGAGAGTATTTCCACCGCTTGGCCAAGACGGGTCTTACCTGCCAAGTTAATACACCACGTCTGATGTATGGGAGGGAGACTGCCAACAATAGCTTCACTGATCGACTGATCTTTATCAGATCCGAAAACCAACACCTGCCAGCCTTGCTCAATGACAGATTCAGCTACTTTCGCATAATGGTAGTCAGGCCAACACTTGGCAAAACCAAACTCTGCACCTGGACACACAGCCAGTGTCGGTCGACCAACATCCAGGCCGAATGATTCCAATGTTTTCTGTGTGGAGGTCTTATCGACCACAAGGGAAGGCATGAGCAGAGGATCAAGAAGCAGATTAGCCGATGTTACCAACCCTCGGTCAAACGCCAGCGCCATATAACGCTGAACCATTAAAGGCAACGCCTGCTCATCCAGTGTACGAATATCATTAAGCAGACCATAGCGCATCTCACCACGCCAGCCAGTTCGCTTCGGTATTCCAGCAAACCAAGGTATCAATGCCGATTTCCAAGAGCCGGGTAATACAATGGCCTGATCATACTGCTTAAACTTCAACTGCAATCCTAGTCTCCGTCGTAGGCCGATGTCCAACTTACCGTGTCCCAGAGGAATCGCTATCGCCTCATTAATCTCTGGCATACAGGCGAGTATTGGCCGACACCAAGCCGGTGCCATCACATCGATGATTGCATTCGGATGGTGGGACTTGAGTATTTTGTAAAGACTTTGCGACATCACCATATCGCCGACCCAAGACGGGCCGATCACCAGAATCTTCACAGCCTATATCCAACGTATCAAAGCGATAATAATATCATTAAGGTATCAGCCAGCTTCACCGACCAGTTCAAGTTCAACACGTTTTCGGGAGGAAACCTCAACGCCTTTCACCGACGCTTCGTAGTCAGATGTACTGACATCCCCGCTTTTGGACACCCTGGCGATAACATCGACCTTGCTGAAACCAGATAATTTTAACGCCGGCATCATCGCCATGGCATCATTCAGTAATACCGTTTTTGGAAGATCACCAATGGTGACCGGCACTACCGCCAGTGGCATGGCGGGACCATCACTCGCACGAGCAAAAATAAAGACTCGCGTCGAGGCAGGCAGACGCTTCAGCTCATCAGACAGCGCAACTCGAACCGTCAATCCGCTAAAGGCTGGTGTTGCAATATCAACAGTAACGGGCTTTTCCTGCTCCAGCATCATCCGCGCCTTTGCAATACCAAGCTCCAAAGCTGACCGAGATTCCGGTGTTTCTGTCACAGCAAGCAATGAAGACCAAACATTGATGGCATCACCAAACCGTTTATTTTCAAACGATGCGATGCCTTTCAAACCCAGAGCAGTCACATTATTCGACTGCACCGCCAACGTGCGTTCAACCAGACCTTCAAGCTGGGGAGTGATTCGATGATTCTGAGCCAAAAAGAGCGCCTGAGCATACTGCGACAATGGTTCCGGATCATCACCCACCAAACTCACCACATGCTTAAACGCTGCTGCAGCATCCTGAAAACGACCCATGGTCATATAAGAGCGTCCCAACAAGTAATAGCCCTGATAATTCTCCGGCTGCCGACTGAGCACCCGCTCTAGTTTACCTGTCAGTTGCTCCATGGATTGCTCAGCGGATGATTGATTCAATGCGATCGTCAAGCTCAGCTCATCACTGGAACCCCAGCGCAGATAAAGAGAAACAACCGCGACCATCAACGATACGCAAAGCACCACAGGCATGACAAAGCTGGTCTTGCGAGAAGAGTTCTCCAACCCAGGCGATGTCATATCAACATCCCCCAGCAATTGCTTTTCAATATCTTGCTTTCTCAAGGCATAATCTGATGCCTCTAAACAACCGCTTTGATGCTCATCTTCCAACTCATTCAGTCGCTCCCGATATAGCACCAGATTCATCTGTTCACGACTCTGAACATCGTTAAAAGGTGTTCTGCGTTGCCAAATCAGCATCGGCAGGAGAATAAAACACACCCCCACAAATACCAGAGCAGCCACCAGCACCCAGAATACCATCATGATGGCTTATGCCCTTCCAGCAACTGCTTCAATCGGATTTTCTCATTCGAACTCAGCCCTTCAGCAACCACCTCTTGCCGATTGCGTCGCAAAATCATCACCAGTGTCACGCCACCCGCAAACAGAAAAAGTATCGGCCCAAACCAGAGCAACAGCGTCCCCATCGACAGCCTCGGTTTATAGAGCACAAAGTCGCCATAACGATCCAGCATGAAATTAACAATCTGTTCATTACTCTGCCCCGCCTGCAACATACGGTAAACTTCTGCTCGCAGATCATTAGCAATCGGTGCATTAGATTCTGCAACAGTCTGATTCTGGCACTTGGGACAACGCAACTCCTCCGTCAGCGCCCTGTAACGATCAGACTGAGCCGGATCATCAAACGTCCAGGCATCAATGTATGCTACCGTCGCCATTGGCAGCAGCAACAGTACCATCAGCAGCACCGCCCTTCTCATGAATATCATCATTATCATGATTCAGCGGCCTCCTGCTTGAGCATCTCCACTTGAGGCTTCAGGATATCTTTCCAGACTCGGACATCAACAACACCAACGTGCTTATAACGGATAACACCACGAGCATCCATCAGATAGGTTTCCGGTGCACCATAAACGCCAAGATCCAGCCCCAGTCGCCCTTTGACATCCATTACACTGAATCGATAAGGATCACCAAATTCTTGAAGCCAACGACGTGCGTCCTCAGAATCATCCTTGTAGTTCACTCCGTAAATCGGAATCTCCTTGTCGGCAATAGCCAGCAACTGGGGGTGCTCCGCACGGCAGGAAGTACACCAAGTCGCCCAGACATTAACCAGTGCAATGTTACCTTTCAGATCGTGCTCTGAAACCATCACATCGGGTGCGTTTAATGTGGCAAGATTGAAGGCAGGAAATGGCTCATCCAGCAAAGGGCTTGGCAGCGTTTGCTTATCAAGAAACAGACCGACAAACAAAAACCCGGCCAACACCACAAACATCACCAGTGGCAAAAACAGCTTCAGTCGCTGCATAGAGTCCTCACAACGCAGCCGATAAGCCACCTTCGGCTTGTGCAGGAGTAACAGAAACACGCTGGCGCGCAACGATCCGGTAACGTCTATCTAGCATGGCAAGACCACCACCTAACGCCATGAACAGAGAACCCAGCCAGATCCAACGAACATACGCCTTCACCTGAATCCGTATCGCCCAAGAATCCTTGTCCAGCGAATCACCCAACGCCACATACAGATCACGCGTTAAACCAGGATCAATACCTGCCTCACTCATGACACTGCCCTGCACCTGGTAGAGACGTTTTTCCGGATGCAACGTCGTCAATACACGACGATCACGCATCACTTGCAGTGTTCCATAGTCAGACACATAGTTGGGACCCTGTTGACGTTCTACACCATCAAAACGGAAGGTATAACCGGCCAACTCAACAGTCTGCCCTGGCTTCATACGCAGATCCTTCTCATCGCTATAGAAGGAGACCATCACAACACCTATCAGGGCAACAGCCAGTCCAATGTGAGCCAGATGCATACCCCAAACACTGCGCGGGATAGTTTGTAGCCCCACCAGTAATGACGGTCTATTACGACAGCGATTCAAGATATCCTTTATTGCCGTGAGTACAATCCAGACACTTAACATCAAAGAGACAGCCACGGCAAACTCAAACTTGGCACCGTAGACCAAGCTGATCCCCAAGCCTAATATAATAGACGCCAATAATATCCAGCGTAGCTGTTGAACCAACCAGAGCGCATCCGTATTTTTCCAGCGTGAAAAAATGCCAACCCCCATGGTTAATGCGGCAAAAAACGTCAGCGGCACAAAGAACGTATTGAAATAAGGAGGCCCTACCGAAATTTTCCCCAACCCTAGCGCATCAAAGACTAACGGAAACAACGTGCCTAGCAACACCATCGCACAACTGGTCACCATCAACATATTATTGATCAGCAGAAACGTCTCCCTTGACAACAGGCCAACACCCGACGGGCTCTTAATCAGTGGCGCTCGCAAAGCATAAAGAGTTAAGGAACCACCGACCACTACCAGCAGGAACATCAGAATAAAAAGACCCCGTGCAGGATCTGTGGCAAAGGCATGCACAGAGGTCAGCGCACCGGAACGAACCAAAAAAGTACCCAGAAGACTAAGGGAAAACGTAAGGATCGCCAGCAACACGGTCCAATTTTTGAATAGCCCACGCTTTTCCGAAACCGCCAACGAGTGAATTAATGCCGTACCTGCCAACCAAGGCATAAAAGAAGCGTTCTCAACCGGATCCCAGAACCACCAGCCACCCCAACCCAACTCGTAATAAGCCCACCAACTGCCCAGCGAAATACCCAGGGTCAGAAACACCCAGGCGGCAATGGTCCATGGACGGCTCCAGCGTGCCCAAGCGGCATCCAGCTTACCGCCCATCAGGGAAGCAATAGCAAAAGCAAATACCACGGAAAACCCGACATAGCCCATGTAAAGCGTTGGCGGATGAATGATCAGACCAAAATCCTGCAACAACGGATTCAGGTCGGCGCCATCAATGGGCGGATACAATAGAATTCGTGCAAACGGATTGGAGGTAATGATCATGAAAAGAAGAAAACCAACACTGATCATTCCCATTACAGACAACACTCTGACCACCATAACGGTCGGCAGAGAACGGGAGAACAGAGTGACCGCAAAAGCCCAACCAGCCAATATCAACACCCATAACAGCAAGGAACCTTCATGTGCCCCCCACACGGCACTGACTTTGTAGGCTAACGGTAATTGGGAGTTAGAGTTGTGCGCAACATAGGCCACAGTAAAGTCATCGGTAACAAAGGACTCTACCAAAATAAAAAAGGCGATCAATAGAAAAAAAAACTGTCCCCACGTCAAAGGTCGAGCCAAGGCCTGCCACGAACGGTGTCCGGTGAACGTGCCTACCAGCGGCACGATCGCAAGAATGACAGCTAGGCAAAACGCAATAATTAATGATACTTGCCCCAACTCGGCAATCATGCTTCGGAGTCTCTGCCGGCCACGATTTCACGCGCCTTGTCAATCGCATCCAGCACTTCTGGTGGCATATAATTCGAATCGTGCTTGGCCAAGATTTCATCAGCGTAAAACACACCGTCACTGCCTAATTTTCCAGCACCTACAACTCCTTGCCCCTCGGCAAAAAGATCCGGAAGAATACCACTGTATTTAACGGTAATCGTGCCTGCGCCATCCGTCATATCAAAAGCAACATCCAAGCTTTCGGAGTCACGAATAACGGTGCCGGCCACTACCAGCCCACCACCACGAATTCGTACATCAACAGGGGCTTCCTGGCTGACCATCTGAACTGGGGAATAATAAAGATTGATATTTTGCTGTAACGCCATCACTGCCATGCTGATCGCAAGACCCGCACCAGTCAGAATAAACAGCAATAGAAAGAGGCGTTGCTGACGAATTGCTTTCATGTACGTTTTTCTCGACGAATACGACAGCGGACAGCGTCAATAGCACGCTTGCGTGCCAGAAATGGACTCCACAGGTTATAACCTACCACCAATAGTGCTATTAAATAACAGCTCCAGACGTAAACACCATGCCCACCCATTTGAATCAGGTTTTCAATCGTTTCAAAATACATCAGTCGTCCCTTATATACGCCAACCAACTTTTTGCCACTATAATACGAACCTTCGTCAGAACATCAGTAACTGTCTGACCCATAAAGCCCGCTGCTCCCGCTCAATAATCTCGGAGCGCAAGCGCAACAGGAACACAAACAGACAGAACAGGTAAAAACCACTGACAGCGATCAATAACGGTGCCAACATTTCCGGCGCCATCGTAGTTTTTCCAACCACTTTGATTGTGGCACCCTGATGCAAAGTATTCCACCAGTCCACAGAGTACTTAATAATCGGTAGATTGACGAGACCGACTAATGCCAGAATGGCACTGGCTCGCGCTGCGGAGTCCTGGCTATTCATTGCTTCACGTAAGGCGATCAGCCCCAGATAGAGAAACATCAGGATCAATACCGAAGTCAACCGAGCATCCCAAACCCACCACGTACCCCAAGTGGGTTTCCCCCAGATGGCGCCGGTCAGCAACGACAACGCACAGAACGACGCACCAATCGGCGCTAGGCACTTGGCGGCCATGTCAGCGAGTTTGATTTTCCAGATAAAACCAATGCCGGCAATGATCGTCATTCCAGCGTACACCGACATGGCCAGCGAAGCAGCTGGAACATGAATAAAGATAATACGGTAGCTGTTACCCTGCAGATAATCAGGCGGTGTCCAGAGCAACCCCCAACCAACACCGGTGATGAGCAGCACAGCGGTCAGCAAACCAATCCACGGTAACCACAGACCACTTATATCGTAAAACCACTTAGGTGAAGCAAGCTTGTAAAAAAATGTCCAGCGCATACGTTTATAGTAACTTTCTATTGTGTCGCACCATATTATGGGTATTTATCACAAATACCACATAAAACGCTTCCCTCATGGCGCTTCGTTGACTTGGCACAATACTACCATTATCGAACCACAGACACACCTACCCACTGACACTAATCCGCAACCCCGCACTAATGGCGAACGGCGCAAAGGTCACGCCCAACATCAGCATGGCACCCAACCAGAACAAATAACCACTCCAATCCATACCGTTCACAGCGGCATCAATACCACCGGTGCCGAAAATTAAAATCGGGATATAGAGAGGCAGTATCAGGAGCGACACCAAAACGCCCCCCTTTTTCAGTCCCACTGTCAATGCAGAACCAATGGCACCCAGCAAGCTCAACAAGGGTGTTCCAAGCAGCAATGTTACCACCAATGCAGGAATAGCCAAGGTTGGCAAATGAAACATGACCGCCAGCACCGGAGAGAGAATTACCAGCAAAAGCCCACTCACCAACCAGTGCGCAAGCACTTTTGCCATCACCAACACATAGAGCGGATGCGGGCTGAGCATAATCTGCTCCAGAGAACCATCATCGAAATCAGATCGAAACAGACTATCCAGTGACAAAAGTGTCGCCAGCAGTGCTGCCACCCAAATAATGCCGCTACCGATGATCGTTAAAATGCTTGATTCAGGTCCAATCCCCAGAGGAAAAAGCGTAGCCACCAGCACAAAGAAAACCAATGGATTCATCAGATCAGCACGATGGCGAAAATGAATCTTGAGATCCCGTAACAGCACCTGACAAAAAGCATGAAAAACCGTTGAAGTACTCGACTCCATCGCTACGCCTCCTCAGCTACCTCAACAAGATTCAACACAGGGACATAGCCCGCCAGATCAACCCGCGTCAATCCCTGATAAACAATATTAAGATCATGATGAGTTGTCAAAAGAACCATACCACCCAACCTGGCATGGTCGATCAATAGCGCCTCCAGCGCACGAATACCGACATGGTCAATGGCCGTGAACGGCTCATCAAGTATCCAGAGCGGTTGCTGACTCAGATACAATCGTGCCAGCGCAACTCGTCGCTGCTGCCCAGCTGAAAGCTGAAAGCATGGGACATTTTCAAAACCATACAGATCCACCAGTCTGAGTGCATCGTGAATCTGCTGACTACCATATTGACCATACAATCCCATACTGGCACAAAGATTTTCTTCCGGTGTCAAAGCCGATTTGACACCCACTTGATGCCCCATAAATAACAGATCCTGCTGATATGCCAGTCTGTCGTGAGCCAGCGATTGGCCACGCCACTCAATATCACCGTCATAGTCTAGCGACAGACCTGATATAATTCTGAGTAGCGTCGTTTTACCAGAGCCATTCGGCCCCGTGATTTGAACGATGTCACCAGGCACTAGATCCAGATCCAAATCAGCAAACAGTATCCGGTCATCTCGGACACAATACAGTTGCCTGAGCTTCAGATGGGGATCATTGGTGGTGATGACTGTCATGCGGATGCGTTAAAACCAGCAACTATAGAGAGCTGATCTTATATAGAAAAATATGTACTTTTGCAAAAAAATGAGCGGAAAGAAGGGACAAAAATCAGGGGACAATGACAATCATCATCACCCATACCACTACTATTTGATGGATTTATCACTCAACATCACGACAGGCATATCACGTGCCAGCCAAGAGAAATATCCTTCACGAAAATAATACACCTTTTCATAGCCCCACAAAACTGCCAAATAAGAAGCAAGCGTTGCCCGAACCATGTGGGTACCACTACCATAGATAACAATCGGTGTTTTATGATCAATGGCATTTTCTCGGTACAACAAGACAAAAGTCGATTTCAGTCCAAGATGATAAGAGCCTTCCACATGCCCCCAAGCCCACTCTTGACGAGTACGAACATCAACAAACATCGCCCCCTGCTCATACAGATTCTGAGCCTCATCAGCGTTCACCGTGATAGCATTGCTGATCTTCTCCGGTGACTCACTAGCCAGAGCCGGATGGCTGACAACAGAAATAAACAACACAATACGATTTAACACTCTTGCAACCTGCCGCATCAAATACATCCTTGTATTACGACTTATCACACGGTCTTCCTGACCGGTTACGGAAAAACAAAACCCTGCAATAGTCTGATTACAGAACGAGATATCAAGCCCAGCTCTGCAATCGAGCCCGAAGCCTCAACGCCGCCTGACTGTGAATCTGACTAACCCTCGACTCACTAACCCCCAGCACCTTACCAATCTCTTTGAGATTTAACTCTTTCTCATAGTAGAGACTAAGTACCAACTGTTCACGCTCCGTCAGAGTTTCAATGGCTTTACGTAATGCTTTTCGGAACTTGTCAACATGCAAATCAAACTCTGGAGCATTACTGTTTGAACGTCGCTGGAAACGGGATTCTTCACTATCAAACATATCCTCAAAACTAAATAGTCGACAGCCACGCAGATCCTGAATAATATTGAAATATTCTTCTATTGAAATGTCCATTTCCGCAGCAACTTCGGCATTTCGAGAGTCCCGCCCCAGCCGTGATTCCACTGTTCGAGTCGCCTCACTAACACGCCGACTGTTACGATAAACGGAACGTGGACCCCAATCACCCCTCCTTATTTCATCAAGCATGGCACCACGGATCCGAATGCCTGAAAAGGTTTCAAAACCCGCCCCCTTATCGACATCGAACTTGCGCGCAGCCTCCAATAACCCGATCATACCAGCCTGCACCAAGTCATCCAACTGGACACTAGCAGGCATCCTGGCAGAAAGGTGACGAGCAATACGTTTAACCAACGGCGCATGCCGCTCCACCAATTCAGCATACGTTCGACGACTAGCTGTTGTTTCCGCTGTTTCACGAATAAGCGCTTCCATGCTTAACATCCTCCTGCGAGAATATGACTCTCGAAAAAGAAGGTCATGCCTCCTCTCGGGTAATACGCACGCATTTGTTGGTTCATAGCATCAGCTATTGCCTGGATGCCCCTACAGACCTTAGAGTCAGGATCGGTCTGGAGCCACGTCCTAGCACTATCACTGGCCTTACGGACAGCCGTATCATACGGCAAGGTTCCGACATGCCGGAGAATTAGATCATAATCAAAACCAACTTGCGATTGTAATGCTTGCATTAGCTGGGAGCTTTCCCGCTGACCTCTCACCATATTGGTGACAATATTGAAATGTTGAACACCATACTGCTGGCGCAACGTCCGGATGTATTCAGCCGTGTCGGCAATCGTAACTTTATCCGGTGTTAACATCACCATGACATCCGATGCAGCAGCCATCAGGCGCATATCCCGCTCCTGAAAACCACCAGCAGTATCAAGCAACAAAATGTCAATCTCACCAACCAGCTCATCCACTGACTGAATCAGAGATAACAAGCTATTACAACCAATATCGGCAAGTCCCCTCCCTCTCACGCCCGGTACCACCCGCACACTGGCAGGACCTGGCAGAAGTGTATCACTGATGGAGCACCGACCACTCATCACATCAGCGATGGTTTTATCCGGCGTCTGTCCAAGCATCAAGTGCACATTTGCAAGATTAAAATCAGCATCCATTAATAAGACTCGATTGCCGGCACGACTTAGCGCTTCGGCCAAATTAATGGAAAAACTGGTTTTCCCTACACCACCTTTGCCGCTAGAGATAGCAGCCACTCTCACTGGTTTGACGTCCATAGTTCCCTTACGGTCCGCGAGCTGTTATGGAATAGATAAAATGTTACCAATACCACTTTTTTGCTTTATCAATAGATTAGTAGCAAAAGTCATACCAGCATACAAAAAAACTCCAAAATAGATATATCTAGTTGTATTTATTGAGTTTTTTTTAAAAATACTAAAATAGTAAAGAGTCAGAAACGTAACATGGCCTTAACTATTGGGATGTTTTTTTGACTCATCAGGCTCAGTGGTGGCACTTTTCCGACACCAGCCAATTATGCGAAGCTGCGTCAAAAATCAGTGTGAAGCACTAGAAACAGACATCAAACCAATCATTTGGCGTTAAACGCCCTACTACGCTTTGTAATGGGTAACACAATGCGGAAAATCCAATAAAGGTGACTAAAATCACTGGTTGAGACCTCAGCAGAATCCAACAAAGCCCAAACTTTTCGTCTCAGCCGCTAACCTACATCATCCAATTCTTCGTAGTCTTGATGATACGGAAGCGTTGCTGGGCTGGTCAGATCAGATATTGAGAAATTGCTGTCCTCAATCTATGTCTCTAACACAGGTCGCCCCAGCTATCCTTTGCTGACTTTGTTTCGGACCTTATTGCTTCGAACATGGTATTGCTTGTCTGATGCGCAGTTGGCTCAGTGCTTATATAGAGACCTACTGTTTCGCAAGTTTTTTCACTTTGAACTCGGTGAAGACGTTCCCGAAGACTCTACCTTAGGACGGTTTCGTACACGATTGGTCGAGCGCCACCTGTGGAATAAATGGTTGGCAGAGATTAATCGTCAGCTTGAAGCCAAAAACATCATCATGAGCGAAGTACAGAGAGAAGCCTTTGTCGAAAAAAGAACGAATTCGTAACAAAGAAATAGGGGTGACACGGGCTGGCGGTGAGCGCCCTTTTTCCACCTATAAAAGACACTATGTGCTTGACAGAACCAGGTTCATGGGTCTTGCCAAAATGCAACGATTTATGGACTGGCCGCTATAGCTGCAAATGTTCGCAAAGGCGCTAAGTTTTTGGTGCTCTATGGTGTGCCCAAACCATGCTCTTCGGGATAGGTGCGTTAAAATCCGGTGCAAAGCACTAGAAACAGGCATAAAACCGATCACTTGGGTTAAATGCCCCAGAGAGCTTTGTAATGAGTGACAAAATGATGGAAGTTTAATGAGGCCGGCTAAAGTTGCTAGTTATGCTCTGGTCTCTGGTTATACTAAGATCCCAATAAAGGTGAAATCAAAGAAACCAGCGTGACCTTCAAGTTGACGACTCAGTCAACAGATGAAATGGTCAATGGCAGGGAAAATAAAACGATTAAATTCAGGATCGACGAAATAACCGGCTTAATTTCTCATCAACAGGCGTGTGTTGCTCTTCATGGCTTAACACTGGCTCATCAAATGACTCTACCAACATAATTCGACCGGGTGAAACACCCAGTAATAACTGCCGATCGCCCGCTTCAATTAATACCAGACGATCCCGCCCCCCCAGCGACAAGCCGCTGATAATTTTCATACCTCGGCCACTCTGAGACAGAGCGGGATTAAAACGCTTAAGTAGCCATGCGGTACCAAAAATCAATATGGTCACCACCACCAGCGATAGCAATGCCTGAAAAATGGCGTACGGGCCAAGAATTGGGATCTCGGAAACCTCTTCCGCTGCAACTGCTACTACAGGCAACAACAACGAAAAAGATGCAAAGAGATGCAAACAAAACATCACAGGGCGATTAACGAGCGTCGGTATCATCAACTTGTGCATAGCGATTCAATTCATACTTCCGCATTTTTTCTACTAATGTGGTACGTCGAATCTGTAATTTTTCTGCCGCACGAGCAACCACATTATTACAGTCATCCAACGCCTGACGAATCAGTTTTTTCTCTAACCGACCCATGAAATCTTTCAAATTCAGACCATTGACCGGTAGTATAGCAAGCTCATCCAGTCCTGACGTCCCAGGTGGTTGCAATATGTTGGAAAACGGTTCGGCAACACGACTCTCCTTAACGGTTTCACCGGCCAGACGCTGAAATTTCTCGGGAAGCTCTTCAGCGCCAATGACACCCATCGGATAGATAATAGACAATCTCTCTGCCAAGTTGGCCAATTCCCGAACATTACCAGGCCATTCATACTTACACAACAACATGATCGCAGCAGCACTGAATCGAACTGATCCTCGCCCATCTCGCTCCATACGGTTGATCAGGTCATTGAGAATAAGAGGTAGGTCTTCCGTCCGGTCGCGTAGTGCCGGCATATCAATGGGGAAGACATTCAGTCGATAGTAAAGGTCATTACGGAACTTCTCAGATGCCACCATCTCACTCAGATTCCTGTGTGTTGCCGCAATAATTCTGACATTCACATGAATAGGCGCAGAACCACCGACTCGCTCAAAACAACGTTCCTGAAGCACCCGAAGCAACTTGACCTGCATATTCAACGGCATATCGCCAATTTCATCCAAAAACAACGTACCACCATCTGCCAGCTCAAAACGCCCTTTACGAGTCGCTATAGCGCCAGTAAAAGCACCTTTCTCGTGACCAAACAGTTCACTTTCTAAAAGCTCAGCAGGAATAGCGCCACAATTAATAGGCACGAATGGGCGCTCTTGACGTCCTGAATACTCATGCAGGTTTCTCGCTACCACCTCCTTGCCCGTGCCAGATTCACCCGTGATGAGAACACTAACATCCTTTTTCATCACTTGACTCATTAAGGAGCGCACTTGGCGAATAGGTCGACTGCTGCCCACCAAATTTCTGAACACCTGTACATCATGATAACCGGATGCCATCTGACCATGACGACAATGAGCTCGATAAATTTGTGACATATGGAGGCTTTCAAGCATCTGGCTATGAGTCAGCGGTGGTCTCAATTCAGCCACCACCTGCCGACGCATACTGCCCCGCAGATGCCCTGAAGGCAACTGGCCACAAAGAATAATCGGTAATCCAGTATGATGACGGTTGAGAAATTTCAGCACTTCGTCACTTTGGCCACGTAGGCCGAGTACGACGGCATTGAAGCTTTGCTCGCGTCCCAGCTTGCACTGAAAGTGCTGTGTCGAGGCATGTTCGGTTTCGCAGCCCATGAACTCAAGAATTGTGTTCAACACCTGAAGCTGCGGTTGATCATCATCAATAATTAGTATCCGACTTCTGTTACCCATGCTACTGATCATCCTTGTCAGTAAGGGCTCTATCGGGTCACACTACAACACCGATAGAGGCGAGATAAATGAAAAAATCTCTGTAAGACACCATCAATATCAAGTTAATGCTAAAGATTTAGGTTCGTCAAATCCTTATTTCAACAAATTATGGTTTTCCCCTAAAAACACAGCTCTTTTTCATTAAAAAAAAATTTCAAGAGTGCGAAAAATGCGATAAATACGGAAAAAACAGACAGACTATAATTCATGTGAAACCGGTTATCATCACTAGAAATCCAAGTCAATCGTCACATAATCATTCAAATCCATCTCATGACAAACCGACGCATAACGCTGCTGAAAGTGGCTGGAATACCTGAATCCGTTACTTCAGCTAATAAATATAGCTTTTAATCCATGATCGATCATTTTATTAAGCTTGTTTTTATCAAAAAGGCTCTATTAATTAATCATTTTAATAACAAATACTCTAATTAAATATCCATTAAATAGCATATATTTAATTTTACATAAAAAATAAAAACTCAAGAAAACAAAAAAACAAACACCATTACTTTAAAGTGAACTATCTCAAAAAATAGATGTCTATATATGCATGGAAGAGTAATAAAATTATTCTTTAAAAATAATCAACTTGAGAGAATAAAACTAATGAAATATTATTTTAAAAAATATAAATCTCTATTCCTTATACTACTAATCCTAAGTGGACAAGCACTATCTAATGACTCATCTATTCATTCGATAACACCTGATAGACTTTCTCAATATTGTACTCTTATAGATGAAAATTATATAACAACTTATGCAAGACTGACAGACCTACCAAACTATCAATATCCTTACAATTACTTACCGTCACTACTTGCATTGCAGGGTAAAGAATCAATAAAACTATTTGTTTATGGAAGTTTGATGGATTATAAATCTGCTAGTAGAACACTATCTGAAAATACGTTGAAAACCAGAGAACCAGCTAAAGCTTACGGTGTTAAAACGATTTATAATCGGTCAGTTTCATATTCTTCCACACCTCACTGGGGAGAACCAACAAACATTTATGCTATTGCCATGCTGAATACATTGGTCACTAAAGATGCTAATGATGTTGCTTTTGGTATTGTGCTGGATATTCCTCTGGATGAAATAGCATCTCTATTATCTAGAGAAGTAGGCTATGACATGAAGCCTGTTGTTATTAAAAATATTAATAACTCAAATATGACATCAGAGACAAGTACATCATCTGATCAGCATAAAAAAAACTATGACATTGCTTACGTATTAAGCTCAGCAGAGCATAGCCAATACACAGACGATCGATTACTCCCTAGAGAGGGCTATTATCAGCGTGTTATGAAAGCAGCAAAATCCAATGGATCTGTTTTTTTTGATCAATGGCTAAATCATACTTTTCTTTCTAATGGAATAACTACCATTGGTTATTATGATTTAGATAAAGAAAAAGTAGCCAGAGAACTTAACCTGGAATAATGTATTTATGTGTAAACTTATAATGCCTATCGCTGGATTGAAACCAGCGATAATTTACAACATCTCCCCTATTCATCCTTTCCTAAAATCCAGCATTATTTCAAACCAGCTCTCTAGAATTCTACCTGAATCCGTGACTTCAAAACAAAAATAACTGCTTTAACCTCAGACATAAGAAAGCCTAAGAGGTAAAACAGATCCATCTGAGTATTTCACTTGCAGGGTGAGTTTTCGTGAAATTGAAAATAGAACAATCTGACACCGAATTTTATACCCCGGCTGCGGGCCTGTATTTCATCGGCTATGCCATAAATAAACAAACAACACTCAAGAAAAC
>JAGLCE010000141.1 GCA_023146365.1 Endozoicomonadaceae bacterium | reverse complement strand
AGACAGGGTAGTTTTCAGATGATCTGGCCGATGACTCTTATCTGCAAATATCTCTCGTTTCTGCCACTTTCTGATAGTGAGGCAAGTGACGTTATACTTCTCGGCCAGTGACGCCTGATTCTCTTTCGAGTGATGTATTTCTTCTCGCAGCATCCGAGTGGTTCTTGCGCTAGGATGAATCTTCATTCTTGGGCACCTTGAAGTGACGCAATAAGTTCCTCTAGTATCTCTTGAGCGAGGAATAATGGGTAGCTCCTAAAAGGAATACCATCAGGCGAGACCCAACAGCTAGCAATCAGTACCAGTACTTTAGTTTTCAGTACTCATTTCTATCGCCCATTGTTCACCATCTTTGGGATCTGGTCTGGAAATGAACGATTATCGGATGACTGAATTATTAAGCATTTCTTTGATTTTGTTTAACAGATTCTCATTGATAATATTCTCATTCAACCCCGGCTTTAATTTATCAATCGAATCATCATCATACCCAATCTCAGCAAGTTTTCTAAAAAGAACAGACTTTATACGTCCATCCATATTTTTATAAAACTCTCCCCTTGATGGCATAAACTCACTAGGACCGCAATAATTTAGCAATGCATATTCATCACTCGGGATACCATTGAATACCCATGACGGAAACCCTCTATATTTTGTCTGTATTTTTTCCACTTCCGCCAATAATCCTTTAAGCTTCTGCGCATCGACAGGCCGAAAGTCATCACCCTCATAGGTAACGTCATTACACCTCATGTTCATTGTATTATTAAACTCAGCACGGTCTCTAAAGCTTTTACTGATATGAAATCTTCCTTCATAATCAGCCGTAACCAATCCAAGCACATTGAAAAAAGTTTTATAAAATTCCAGCAATACTTCATATTTTTTACTCTTTTCACATTCCAACAGTAGATTATCTCTCAGAGCAACAAGTCCATTCGACCAAGCAGTTATATTCGGAGTTTCACCACATTTATTTGACACATAAGACGAAATATCGAATTCTTCCATATTCCCTTTTTTAAATTGATCAATATATTTAAACAATAAATTATCTTGAAATTTACATAACTCAGTACGTCTATCTTCCTCCTTAATGTTATTCTCAAAATAGATCTCATTTAGAGTATCATTACCACTTTTCATCTCATTTGGATTATTATTACCATGTCCTTCTGTATCAGATAAATCAATTTGACAAGATCGGCTAAATATATGTCGCTGATTTGACAAACCTGTATTATTCTGCTGTTGATTCAATAGTCTCTGACACTCCAATTCATCCAGTACCAGATGACATTTTCGCCCTAGAAACCTGAATATCATGAAAAACGCAGCCGTACAACAGCCGTTTTCCGATTGACGCTTCAAAAACAAAGAAAATCGCTCTTTACAAGATAACACTAATGGATCTGGCATAAAAAAAACACCTTAATTTACTTTATTCTTCAGAATGTAGAATATTCCTAATACCCTTTAATACATTGGACAATAAAAAACTCGACAAGTTTACTTTTGTTAAACTAATAAAAAATTCTATTGGCTGATATCCAATCCAGCTCACATTTCATCAATCAACGAAATAAGCCAACAATGACACTAACAGGTCATAATCGGCGAACCCAAAACACCCAAAAAATAACGATTCAGGTTTTCGCCCCCATCATCATGAATCATAGGTAAGGCCGTTGGCGTTTTAGTTGTCTGTACTACCTTGAAAACCATTGCGGCTCATGAATGAATCGTACATCGCCCCAAACCACAGTCACAGCAGGACTCTTAACTCAAGGAAGGTACAGCGCCTACCACCACCAGCAACTGCGCCACAACAATCATCAAACCCACCGTCACGGCAAGAGCCAAAAGTATGTGCTGCCATGGACGAAAAGCTCTGCCGTACAACTTCATGAGCATCAGCCCCGGCAACAACAGCGCCAGAACCACCAAAGCGACAGCAGCAAAGCCCAATGCAGCAATAAAAACATCTGGCACCAACAGAACGACCATAAGCGGAGGCAGGAACGTGATGACCGTTGTTCGACACCTTCCTTTTACCGAGTCTGCATGCGCCATCGCTTCTGCCATATAGTCAAACAACCCGAGGGAGACTCCGAGAAACGACGTCGTCAACGCAAGCCCTGCAAAGAATGTGATCAACATTGTCACCCATCCCGAATCGACACTTTTACCGATAGCAAACACCAGCGCACTGATAGCTTCCCGCTCCCGACTCACCAGCATGAGGGACTCATTGGCAATCACGCCATTCGTAGCGACAGTCCAGAGTAAGTAGATCAGTAGAGGCAGGCTTGCCCCCCAAAGAATGGCTAATCGAATACGTTTTAAATCCCCCTCCAAGTAGCGGACAATACTCGGTACCGAAGCCTGAAAGCCGAACGAGGTAAAAAACAGCGGCAGTCCAGCCACCCAATAACTCGACGAAGAGATCGGGCTATCCAGTTGCGCCCAGTGGACTGACGGCAGCAACCATATTATCAACAGCATCAACACCATTAGTTGAATGAAGAACAGCAAGCGGTTCACTAAATCGACACAGCGCGTTCCAGTTTGAATAACAGCAGCAAACAACAACGTTACGATCACCGCGGTTCCATATACCGAAAGCGATAACCCAAGCCAATAGTGCAGCGCTTTCGTCAAGAGTTCTGCCGCCCCAGCAATATAGGCTGCGCTCAGTGCGTAAGGCAGGAAAATGGTGGCTAGAGTCGCCACGACCTTTCCAGGGCGACCCAGCTGTTGACTGACGGCACCGAACAGTGTGGTCACACGGGACTGGGCACAGCAGACCTGAGCAACCATCAGACCCGAGCCCGCAGCCAGCAGCCAGTTCAACACCATCAATATCACAGTGACGCGGAAACCGACCATGGCGGCCACCAGCGGCATAGTGATCATTCCCGCACCGATGGACGTACCAGCGATAATGCAGGCACTGCCCAAAGTTCTGTTCTTCATGACGCTCCTACTTTAAATAACGTCGACAACAATGACCGAGATAAGTGCGAGAAGCCTGCATCACAGAAAAACATAAAATCCAAGCAAAGACCACTGCCAGACTCGTGGAGCGAACGCTCAAAAAACCACTTGGAGTTAATCTACCAGCACGGCTTATAAAGCATGACAACGTTTTCAGCACTACACAGATTAAATCATTGCTCAAAAACAGCAATGTTTTGCTCTTTTCTTTGCGTAAAACGTAATGTCCCATAGCGGTATAGAGCACTGCTTTTTGGTTTATTTAGCGCTCCATTGGATCTACTCATTGACCATAACGCCTCCTTGCGACTTGCTCACGGTTAACCGCTCTGTTTTTGATGTAACGCAGAAACGACAACCATCGTGATCAGAGTCGTTCCACCACATTCCGAATACCCTGCCCCAGAAATGCCAGATCATCACGACTCATGATATACGGGGGCATGACATAGACCAGTCTACCAAACGGCCTGACCCAGATACCTTCTTCGACAAACATAGGCTGAACGGTTTTCATATCCACCGGTTCTTTCATTTCAACAACCCCAATCGCCCCCAGCACACGGACATCTGCAACACACGACAGCTCCACCAGAGGTTGCAGCTCTTCACTCAGTGCTGCCTCAATGCCTTTGACCTGCTGCCGCCATTCACCACGGTTCAGAATATCCAGACTAACGCCCGCAACACTGCACGCCAAGGGATTGGCCATAAAGGTAGGGCCATGCATAAAGACCCCGTTATCGGATATAGTGTGACTGACTTCATCCGTGCACAGCGTGACCGCCAAGGTCATATAACCACCCGTCAGCGCCTTACCCAGACACATGATATCCGGTGTAACGCCTGCCTGCTCACAGGCAAAGAGTGTACCTGTTCGGCCGAAACCTGTGGCAATTTCATCAAGCAACAGCAACACCCCGAACGCCTTGCAGAGTTCCTCTACTCGGCGCAGGTATTCCGGCGAATAGAATCGCATTCCACCGACTCCCTGCACCACGGGTTCTAGGATAACACCAACCAGATCTTCATGGTGCTCTCGAATGGCTGAGCTAAATTCATCCAGATAGCGCTCTTCCCAGACATCGCCATAGCGACATTGCGGCGCTTCAACAAAGACATGTTCAAGCAGCACGCCCCGAAACAGACTGTGCATCCCATTGACAGGGTCACATACTGCCATGGCACCGAGCGTATCGCCGTGATAACCATTGCGAACCGTTAGCAAGCGTTTCTTACGGGTATTACCCAGTGACCGCCAATACTGAATGGCCATTTTGATGGCGACTTCCACGGAAACAGAGCCGGAATCGGCAAAGAATACTGTCGTTAGGGCTTCCGGTGTCATCGCCACCAGTTTTTTGGCCAGTTCAATGGCGGGTTTGTGTGTAAGACCACCAAACATGACATGCGCCATACTCTGAGTTTGCTTCTCAATAGCCGCATTCAATTCTGGATGGTTATAGCCATGGATAGTCGACCACCAAGATGACATCCCATCCACTAACTCGCGACCATCCGTCAGCGTCAGCCGAACGCCTGATGCCGAGGCAACTGGAAAAATTGGCGGCGGGTGGGTCACCGAAGTATAGGAGTGCCAAATATGCTTCGCATCAAATGCCAGATCATCCTGACTCACGATGGTAGACTGCTCATTAAGATCTATTGACAAATTCGTCACCTCTGTAGATTGAAACTGCTATTACCATTCTGCCGACTATACCCAATTGTACACAGCAGTGATGGCGCTAATTCAAAACAAAACAAAACAAAACAAAACAAAACAAACAAAAAAATAAAATAAATAAAACCTCAGTACAACTCAACAAAACTAACCATATCTTGGTAAAATATAGGCATGCAAACATGCTTCACAACACAGATCAATCGCTTCGTCTCAGTCACTGACCTAAATCATCCGATTTTATCATAGCCTTAATAACACAGGCCATCCCAACCTCATAGGAATGGTGATGCAAACGATACTCTCTGTTTATTATGATATGACTAACAGTCTGGTTATTGACATGCTTTAAAATTAAATCAATACTTTGGTAAATTATCTAATAGACAATACAGGAAATTAAAATCATGCCCGGTACAACGCCAGAGATGAAAAAAGCACAGACATCTTCCCATAATTCAAGTGGACCCAACCCATCTGATCAACAGGAAACAGTCCAACATCGTAACAGTAAAACTAGTATACTGACAAAAGTAACAAGCTTTTTTTCTTCAATAAAGCGCAGCATATCATCTTCTATCACATTAGAAGAGAGAGTGGTTAGCATTTGGAATGAGATTAAAAGAATCGGTTATAAGTTCAGTGTCGGAGCAGGCATTGGTGGGCAAGTTAGCTTAATCAGCCTTGTAATTCTCGGGGGACTAGGAATCATTACTCCAATCACTTTTCCCATTCTCATGATGATGATAATTCCCCCCATCATCATAGGAGCCGTTTGCGGTATTATATACATAGATGACTATAATAACAACCACTGTTCATCTCCTCATCAAAGCATGAAATAAGTGAAAATAATTAGCATTCCTCGGCTAGAATGGTATTTTAAGT
>JAGLCE010000140.1 GCA_023146365.1 Endozoicomonadaceae bacterium | reverse complement strand
GTTTTAAAGAAAATGATTAATATATAACCAGTCATAATGGAGTTGTTGCGATCTGAAAACGCGACAACCACCTTTAAAGTTACTGCACAGGTGAGGGGTATCTAGCATAGAAGCCAATAACGAAAATATAGAATATCCTAGTTTCATTTTATGAACTTATACAGACTGTTATAGTCTATATAATAAATTGTATTATTTACTTCATATACGGATATAAATATATACAGAGCATGAAATTCTGAATATCAGGAATTGACCGGAATCTCTACTTTAGCATTCTTAATTTAAAATACACAATATCACATATTCATTTAAACAACAGTAAAGTATACATCATGGATTTTAACAAACCAATATATAATCAACAGACTCTGCTTCAGACAGATTCACATTCTATCCAAGAATCAATCAGAAAAAAATTACGAGTACTCATGATAAAAAATCAAGAAGTAATGAGTTTTTTGCTATATTTCATCCGCACCATCAAAAAAAAATGAAGAGTTATTAACTGTTAAAGAATCTATGGCGATAGCGGAAACGCAGAAATCATATGTAGTTAAAGCGACTTATAGTAAAGATATATCCGATTATATGGTAATTAAAGATACAGATACAGATACAGATACAGAAAAGACTGAGTATACAGAAATGCACCTTATTAAACATATCGAACAATTTCATCCGCATTTTGATCCTAGATTTACGATTGATAAATCAAAACCATGTTATCGATCAAATCATAAAAAATTCATCGTTTCATTTATTAAAAAAAACAAGAAATTTAAAGAAAACGATATATCCAAAGTGTTTGAAATTTTTAAACGTACCAAGAAATATGCCTTGATTCGTAGTCGACAGATGATGCCCTGGTCATCCAGCCATTTGAACCATTTTTGACCAATGAACTCACGGTCAGCAAGTAGCTCATCTATCTTAGACACCGGATAGACACCGGAATCAATTTCAGGACTTTCTCCATCCTGCAAGATAATGACCCCGCGGTTAGGCATCAAATTGTTGAGCATGGAACCTTAAGTGTTCTTCTATAAATGACGCAATAAAATAATAGCTGTGATCATAACCTTGCTGGTAACGGATTTTAGCAGGATAATGTTTTATCTTGCTGGCCGAGATAAGGTTTTCGGTCAGTAGCTGTTTCTTGAGAAAACTGTCTTCAGTACCTTGATCAATCAGTATGGGTACATTGTCAGCGTCAGCGCTGGAGAGTATCAGCTCTGTTGTATCCCAGGCTTTCCAACTTTCTTTATCATCACCCAAATAATGGCTAAATGCTTTCTTCCCCCAAGGGCATTGCGTTGGATTCACAATGGGGGAAAAGGCTGTAGCAGAGAGATATCTACCTGGATTTTTTAACGCTACCATCAATGCGCCGTGACCACCCATGGAGTGACCAGAGATCGCACGCTGATTGGTAACGGGGAATGTTTGCTCGATGAGTGTTGGTAATTCCTTTGTGATGTAGTCATACATTTGGTAATGGTGATTCCAGGGAGCCTGAGTCGCATTGATGTAAAATCCTGCGCCCAACCCAAGGTCGTAAGCCTGGTCTTCGGCATCGGGAACACGGTCACCACGAGGACTGGTATCGGGCATAACCAGTGCTAACCCAAGTTCAGCAGCAATCCGTTGGGCACCTGCTTTGGTAGAGAAGTTTTCATCACTACAGGTCAATCCCGAGAGCCAGTAAACGACGGGAGCTTTTTTAGCAGTGTTGGTTTGTGGCGGCAGATAGATGGAATAGGTCATCGGACAATGCAGGGTTTGCGACGGATGGCGATACCGTTTCTGCCACCCCTCAAAGGCGCGGTAATTTTCGAGTAATTCCAGCGGTTCGGACATGGAGTTCACCTGTGCTGGAACGCGTGGCATCCCGGTTATATATCTATTTTCCATTGAAAGTGTGGGGTTGTTGATCGCTCTCACCCCTATCACCTACTACTGGTAAACGGTTACAATCTATAATCCTTTATCCTAAAGAGCTATCGATAAAATTACCATAATATTTATCGATATATTTAGATTAGGTAGATAATGAAAAAGCAGATGTCTTAGTATAAGGAGTTGAAACTGGAAGCGTCAGTCATGGTAGAACGACCAGCGGCCTGATCGCCCCCCATGCAGATCCGGACATGCGGAATTACCGCATCCGGCTCTTCAATTTCATCGTTGCTCGTGTCATTCACAAACCCTCAATACCAGTCAACCTACGCCCTCGGTGGTGTTCAGACTTGGCTGTCGACTCATCCAGAAAGAAAATAGTGGCATCGGATTCATCAGCTTGTTGTGAAATTTCAGGATAACAATGTGTCAGCCTTTCTTTCTTTTTTTTGGATCTTGCTGCCACGCTCTCCAGCAAGGTTTTTGGGGAGTAAACCCCATCTTGTGGAGGACTTTGTTTATCGAAGTTACGGTATACTCAACGTGAAATTCATCTTTGATAATCTGAGCGACAATGGGGCACGTCCACAGTGATGTTTGGTAACCATAGTCCACTGGAGTTTTTGTCCTGAGGATCAAACTAAGCCGATCTTTCTGGATCGAGGTTAATGTGGATTTTTGGCCTCTACCAATACCCGATTTGGTTTTTAAGGCTTAGAAACCACCGTTTTTATAGCGATTGATCCACTGGTAGACTATTTATCTTGGAGGTTCCGTATTTGACGGCAACAGCGGGGGCACTCAGGCCTGAAAGCCACACATTAATGGCTTCAAACCGAATGCGTTCGCGAACTTCATGGGATATTTTACGACCGTCGACCTTGCTCATTACTACCTCAACTCTGCTGAAGGTCGTGTATCATACGTCTAAGGTTACCTATAAATGACTGCCATCAATACTCGGATATTTAGTGGCATCAATAATCCAGATCATACTAAAGGTCTTAACTGCAGTAAAAAGACGTCATTCTACAGATTTTCGAGCCGTTTGACTGTTCAAATAACCTTCATGTTTTTTGTCCTCTGGCGTTAACATCAACAAGCTTTCTCGGGCTTTACGCTTGAGTAACGTATATCTTTCTATCTGCGACTCGAAATATTCAACATCACCATTATCAAATTTTTCAGCGTATTCAAATAATTTTTTCTGTGCTATATCCTCTAAGGCAAGAATTCTGTGCATTTTAACATATAGTTTATTTATATGATTTGATAGTTCGGAATCTCTATTAACGAGCTCTAAGTTGTGCAAATCCATTAAAATACAAAAAAAACAATAATTTTTGTCATCTTTAGGAATATCATCATACAGAAAGCAATCGTCGGCAATTAATTCAATCTCACATAAAGAATCTTTACGATAATCTTTAGAAAACAGGTCTATCTTATGAGCTGAACTAGCTGAACTAGCTGAACTATCTGAACTATATTTCAATAGAACCCATGTCATTATTGCAGCCACTACTACTATTAAAACAACATGAGCTATAAAAATTAATGAGGCAATAAGTCCAACAAAAATCGCCAGAAGAGATGCTACCACTACAGAGGCAATTAAAGGAACAAACAACGCAGAAAGAAACGTAGAAAGCACCGTAGAATCAGTCGTGTCTGTGGCTGCACTGATTCTTTTTTCCTTAGTCGTTTCTCTAGCATTTATCTCACTGCCCTGAGTCTTAACCTCCTCCAGCTTTTGTAGTTGAACACATAGCGTTGCAATAAACACATTCCTAGCATTAAATGGTACTGGCACTGTATTATTTACAATTGACCCGCTCGACGAATTTAACCGATAATCAGCATGTGTTGCACTCAATGATTCCATATTACAGTACCCCTATTATTTATCCCTATATATCAATAGATTTTTTAAAATGAAAAAAGTTCAACTGTTAGCACTTTAAATACCATATAGCACTTTATATCATACCATAGTCGTAACAGGCTTGTGTCCGAGTTCAAATCAGTAAATCCTTCTGTAAAATCGACGATCATGTGGTCAATTTGCATCAGTTCTCCTATACGCAGCGCAGGTCGCAGCCAAAACAACAGCCTCGTGTTATATTAGTTTTATCAATGACAAAACAGAGCAACACTCTATGATAGGTTTCACCTTCCAAACTATTGATGTTTTTCGTATTTCGTTCCCGCGCTCCTGCGGCACAGAGTTGGAATCAGTAGCATTGGAAATCGCGCGCTCCCGCGTGGTAATGCATAGGGAAACTAAACATGGGTAGAAGCCGCTACAAAATAACAGAACCAGAAATTTCAGGACTTTCTCAGGAAAAAAACATGAATGTTATTTGAACAGTCAAACGGCCTGAAAACCTGTAAAATGGCGTCTTTTTCCTGTTTATAAGACGCTAATGTCTGAAAAATCTCTGTTTTTCAAATTTAGTACACTCGCTGATCCACGTGATCCAAAGAAAACAACCCACATCTTGGCTGAAATCATGTTCATATCACTCTACGCGATTCTTTGTGGATCAGACGACTGAAATAGTTCGCAAATGCTACATCAATCTGTATTGCCTATCGTGCTAATACCGATAACATCTTTTAAATATTTTGCATATAATTGAATGATCATCTGTGCTGACATATTTGGATTTCTTAGATTAAGCTTGACATTAAGAGCAAGCGCCTCTGTGTATGTATACTCCAAATAACGCATTGCATACCCAGCAATAATAATACCCGTTCTATCTAAACCAGCTTCACAGTGTACATAAATAATGCGTAGTTTAACCTTTTTTTCTAATAATAGATCATGTAAATTTGTAATGATATTGTCAGTTAATTTGCCCACTATCCCCAAAAGAAAACCTTTTAAGAAAATTGCATTGGCATCATAATGCACCAACTCACCTACCGATGGATATTGTAAGAAAAAATTATTTTCAATATTAAAATTAGCAACCTCTTTAGGGTTATACATGGTTAATAAATTAACATCTATAAAATAAATTGATTCAGGCAAAGCACTCGGTGCTATCAATGTGTTATTAACTGGTGTTTTTCGACTGTTTTCTGATACCATAGCATCTAATACTCTCTGAAAAACAAATTCGTTATTTTCAATAACTTTATTCCCCCTATATAACAAGTTATCTCCAATTTGATCAACAAACTTGACTCTACTTGACGCAAATGAACGGTGTTCACCTTCAGTCATTAAGGCTTCATTGGCTACAGTGGTTATAGATATCATTAATGCTAATAATGCTATAAAAACAAATTTAATATTGTACATAATAATTGTCCACTACTATTTATTTATTAAGTTTAGTTATACAATGTTAACTAGAAAAACCTAACAAAACATACCATAAAAATAATATGACATCTATATTTCATGAATGATTAATAGATAGTCTATTTTAGAACTGCCAATGAAATTTCGAACAGTAGACAATAATTTTACAATCAGAGCCAGCAACACCTATGATAAAAATACCACGCATTGCTACCATTGCATGGCTCGCTGTGTACGTAGAGATTATCTTTTTTTTGAATGGAGCCTCACTCCACTCAAATGTTAAAAACAATCAATGCCACCATCAATGCCACCA
>JAGLCE010000014.1 GCA_023146365.1 Endozoicomonadaceae bacterium | reverse complement strand
TACACAATCTAATTTACAGTCTCGAAAGAGATTAATCGACCTGTCACCCGCTGAATTTCCAATACTGAAATCTGCATTACGTCGATGATATTGTGTCGATAATATTGTGTCGATAATATTGAGTATTATAGGAACTATTCATATACTGATCTGTCCAACGAAAGGTTAATAACCAATCAATGGATACTCATTTAATGGATAATCATTCTGCTGTTAATAATAGACGCCTAAATTTTAATACATATAAGGAGGAAGCAAGTAATGCTGAGGAAGAGTGTCACTCTTTTCATAGAACAGTATCGTATAGAAACTCTCCTGAAAATAAAGTGGAATCATTAGGACAAAAAAAAGTTTCAAATGATACCTTGGATCAAAGATCCTCTGCTTTTTTGGAAGCTTCGTTTGACAGTGGCATAGAAAGTTTATCCACTATATCCGACGAACGACAGAGTAAAAGCACAGGTGAGTTCTATTTCGCTAATGACCCGTTATCCAAACAGTGTATTATTGATCAATTAAGAAGTGAACAGTCTAATTTGTATTGTATTCGCTCATTGGAAGACTTTGATAAACATTGTCTTATTCAAGAAGTTTGGCTAAAAGATGGCAGATTACGTCAAGAAGAAGGTCGGCTGTTTATTGATAAACCCCTCACGCTAATTTTTGACCTGACGGCCATGACACCTGGTGACATCGCCAGCTTTAATGACATGCTTCAGGTTAAACCAAGATGTAATGATAAGCCATTGGGCGATCACGTTAAACGGGTATTTCTCGTTAACGATGCGATGATTAATGGAGGGCAGATAGCGAATCCAGATCTGTGGCGCAGGTTGGGGCAAATGTCTCAAAAAGAGATTCCAGATGCAGATGGTGTTCCGGATTCTATAACCGATGAAACATTGCTGGCTCAAAAAACAACAGAAGAAATTCCAGCCAGCAAGCCGCAGAAAATCATTGATTTTTTCGGTTCCGATGAGTGGTATTTCTTGCTGTTTGGCGGCATCACAATGAATGAGCAGGGGACGTTCATTGTTTCTGAAGGTGCACTGGCTCACCTTGGCGATGATGCTCATTTGGTGCTAAAAAACGCTCCATGGAACAGTACTGGTTTTAAAGAATCGATAGTAGAGGCACTACGAGCAGGTGGATTTGAAGTCAACCGGCAATGGGTCGGGCTTTCTGATAATATCACGTTCTCCAGAGAAGATGTTTCTACCTCTGAATTGGATAACTTGAAAAGCAAGCTACTCACAAAAACCGAAACGTTCAAATCCAAAAACCAGTTCGTTTGCATTAACGCAAATTCGATAGAGAGCCTGCAATGTCGTATAAGGATAGAAGGCAATTTAGTGGTTAAGGCTGATATGCTAGCCACTTTGCTTAATGGTTCCAAGCAGTTGGTGATCACCAGTGAGATGGAGGAGAAGCAGTGGTTATGGTTATTCGCTAAACTGGATACGTTGCCAGAGGCTGTAAAACCGTCACTGTTTATCCATCTGCCACCTGCGTTGTTGCTATCTTCTGAGGCTATGAAGCGGCATAACGATGAAGCTCTCTCGTTATTGCGTGAAGGCAACGATCCTTTTATCTATGAGATCAGCTCAAGCGATACACTTGATTCCTTTCAGCAGGTGAGATTGAATAGCCAGAATCACTTTACTTTTTCTCTGATCAATAGTCCCTTGATGGAGTGTCTTGTTCATGGTACTCCTGTCATTCTTGGCGGTTTTGGGTGCAATCTAACGCTGGCGGCAAGCTTGGAAACGTTATTATTACCGAACCCTTATCTGTTTATTCATGGCAATAAAGTTGATCTTCCTAATGCCAACGTGACATTGATCAAATCTGTGAAAGGGGAAACAACGAGCTCCCCACTTATTAATAAAATATTGAATAGTATCGATAGCCAAAAGGAATCACTCTCTGAAAATCCAATCTATTCGCTGTTGAAGTTATTGCCACACGCTTATCAAAAAATGCTACCTTGGCGTTCTGATACGTTTCAGTATCAGTTTGAACGACAGGCTGAGGCAGAGCGGCTGCTGGATGGCAGTAATGAGATTACGCCCTATCATAAATGCTGTGCATTGCATGTTATTCTAGCCAAATCCTATCGTGGCAATTCTGTTGTTTACAGTTTCATTAAGGCAAAAATTGCCCACTATTATCCGGATACAGTGACTAATAATCGATCGGATCGATCAGCCTTGCAGCAGTGGCTGGCAAAGTATTCAATATCAGAGATTACTATGGAGAAGATCAAAGAGGATTTCTGGGCGCTGGTTCGACACTGTTCAGTGGATGTGCACGAAGCTATTAATGATATTAATGATATTGGTGAGGCTTCGTTAAATAATCTGGCAACCCATTTGGTCGGTGCAGCTGATCAATACTTGCAGGTGACGCTGGCCTATCAATTAAAGGTTGACCTCCAGCTCGCCAGGGAGAAATCATTTTTTAATGGAGTGATGCGCTCAACACTGAGAGATGCACTGGTCGCTAATAAAGCATTGCTAAAGCTGGGTACGGTCATCAGTGAAACGGTCGCTTTACTGGAACAAGAGGTATCCTTAATTCTTACAAAGCATTCGACTGATCAAGATAAATTACAATCAATAAAGGAAATACTGGCCTCTTATTTCCAAAATGGTCAATTACCAAAGGACTATCAAAATCTGCCGAATGCCCTAATCAGCAATCAGCGTCATACCCATGCCAGGGAACAACGGCGTCTGGCTCGTCTGGCTAACTTGATTCAGCTACATCCCATTGTATTTTTGCAGGGCGAAGCGGGGGCTGGAAAGACGTTTATGGCCAAGGCGGTTGCGGATAAGGCCGGTTACTCAGGTTTCAAGGTGATTAAAATTGATCCCATCCAAACACTCGATGAGTTGTTTGGCGGGCAACAGTTGAAACGTTATACCGTGGACAATAAGACGGATCACTGTAGCGAGTTTCATCAAGGATCGCTCTTGGAATGGGCATCCTCTGATAACCCTGAACTGTTGCTGCTTGATGAAGCCAATATGGCGTCAGAGGGCTTACTGTCGTCACTGATCGGTTTGACTCGAGCACGGCCTGAACTTCATTATCAGGGGCATCAATACCCGTTAATGAAAACACATCGGATTATTATGACTGGTAATCCGGAACATTATGTAGGGCGACATCTGGACAAGGCGCTTCAATCACGGATACCCATCTTATTCTATCCTCCGCTTCAGGAGAGCGTACTGGCTGATTCCATCATTTTGCCGAACCTGTCCAATTGGCCTGCTGTTCAGAAACAGCAGGCTTGTGATCGGATAATAATATTGTTTAATTTATTTAAGAAGCTGGTGCGGGGAGACCTGATGACTCCGAGGGATATCAATGATGTGCTGGCGACTGTTCATCAGATTCTCAGATATTATTCTGAGCCGTTGGACAATCTTACGGAAGAACAGATCAATGCACTGATTCGACGGGCGTTTATGGACAGCCTTGCTGGTGCTGTTACCGAGGATTATCAAAAACGTTTGAACTCTCTTAATGGATGGTATCAGGGTCGCTACTTGGAAGACCTGTCGGTCATGACCAATATGGATCAGGCATTCGACACCTTTGTGGAACAATTGCAGGAAGAAAATAGTGATGCAGATTTTTCACCCGCTCCCGTTCGGCAACTGGTCTATCACTATTGGCAAAATCTGGACAAGGGCGAGGGAGGGCGAGTCGCTCTACTGGTAGAAGGGTCGACGGGTTGGGGTAAAGACTTTGTTTTAAGTAAAACCATTAAGTTGTGGCAGAAACAGCAACAAGCTCTGAAATCACTGCCAGACAAGCCTTTTGTTCATATCAACGCTAACCCAAGTCAGTGGTCGTTTCAGGTAGAGCGAGTCGAAGAGGCGAAGCGTGATGGAAAACCCGTTATTATCAGTGAGTTTAACCTGATCACCAGCCATTATCAGGAGGGACTTTTGAACGATGTGTTAACGAGTCCTGCCAAACAGGGATTCCGACTGTTTGCCACCATCAATCCGAGCTCTTTTGAAGGACGGGAAGTTTTGAGCCCAGCTTTGAAGAGTCGTTGCACACAGGTCAAGCTGAGGCCTATTTCACAATTAGCAATGGAAGGGTTGGTTCATAGGTTGCCAAATATGCCTCAAGGGTTGCCCCAATGGTTGTCTGGGTATTTCCACCAACTGTCAACCGCACTGGATGATCAGAAAAGTGCTGTTCGATTGACGCTGGATGATTTGTTTAGCAGTGCCAAGGATCTGGCCAACAAAGACGCTGACCAATGGGAAGAGGCTTTTCAGCAGCATCTTCCGTTGCAGTTCCACGCTCTGAATAGGAATATATTTCTACCTAGATTAGAGGAAGAGCGTGCACACTTTTCTCTGAAGCACGCTCAAGAGCAACATCGACTGGCATGTGAAAAAGCGATCCATAATCTTCCCGGATTGTTAGCGCCTATTACGGTAACATTCTGTGACCTGTTTCGTGTCGATGGCCGAGACGTCACGGTAAAACCGGATACAACGGCAAAGCAAGCCGCCCGCGACGTTCAATTAGTTTTGCAAAACCGCAGCCAGATCAACGACGATAAAACGGTTAAAAGGAGGTCAGTGGCAACCCGTGTGGAGAGACTGGGCAAGGGGCGTTCGTGTGTATTTAGTGCTATTAATACAATACCCCACTTTGAGGTTACCTGTTACTTCCCAAAAGAACCTTACAGTTCCGATGATTACAGGCTGAGCTTACAAGAGGTCCATTTAGATGAAGACGGACAGTTTCGAGTTTATCCCATCGACTGGCAAAATGGTGGCTCGTTTGCTGATGTAGCTGGATGGCCTGATTCTATCGATTGGCGAGAAGACTACAGGACAGATGAGCTGCTCGGTCACATTGTGCTTACCTTAAATGACCAATGGCAATCTCTGCCATCCTTGACGCCTGCTGATCAGCTTCGAGCCATCCGATGCATACCGAAAACCAATATTCAACTGGCTCGCTGTCAGACTACCGGACTGTTGCTGATTAAGCAGCAAGGGTCCAAATCTAATAAGGTAACGATTGATTTTATTATTGCTCCTGAGCAACGCTATTTCACCCAGATCAACGTAGAAGATTCGCTAATAATACAAGAGAATTTGTGCTGTCAGAGGTTGCGGCGACTTTTGGATGAGAACATTTTTAATGCTAGTGGGGATACCTGTGATGCTTATCAAGAGCTACGTACTATTCATCAGATTTACCATATACCTCAACGGCTCAATGCCTTGATGTATTGGCTGGATACGTTTACCTCCGATAAAAATATCACTGGCAAAAATAAAGGTGAAGGTATGTTTCTGAATCTGCTGAAGCAGAAGAGAGGTGTTTGTTCGCACAAATCTTGTATTTTTGAGAATCTCTGTCGCTACTGGGGTCTTTCGGCTCGGCAAGTTCAGAATGTCGGCCATGTATTTGTTGAGGTCAGTCCCGATGGCGGCGACACTTGGCGACAATACCAGTTGGGCGGTGGCGGAAAATATACTGAAACCGCCGTAGATGAACATTGGGATGAATATCATCCACCAGTCACATCTGAGCTTAGCCCAACTGTTCGCAGAGCACCGCTTGCCAACAGCGAGTTCAGCCAGGAAGGTGCTGGAGAAACAAAGGGCGAAAAATGCAAGCCTGACAATATTGATAAAGGGTTATCTCTTGATGATCTTATTCGTGAGATTAAAAAGACATTTATACAGGGTCAACCTCTATCTGATACTAGGCTCAGGCAGTTGAAAACGTATTTAGAACAAACATTAATGAATGTTGAATCCAATAAGAATGTATTTATTAATGGCCTGATTAATGCTATTGAACGTTCTTTCTCGACAATAGATGATTCGACGTTTCATTATAACTATATTGATTGCATTTGCTATTTCTGCGAAATTAATGATGCAATTAAGAATGAAGCACTTGGATTCCTCCAGAGGGAAGTGTCGAGTCATTCAAGTTGTAAATATAGAGTGCAAAAAATGATCGAGGACTTGCCTTTGTTTGTAAATAAAATGATTTTCAAAACTGCAAATGAAGATAAATCAGCATTGGCTTGTTTCGTTCGCACTTTACCTAACAGTAACTACCTTGAAAGGAAACTAGCACAAGTTAAAATTGACAGAACGTATACTAGGGTGCCGAAAGGAAATTGTAGTCTATCACTGGAAAGAATGGTCACTGGCTTACCATCGTTTATTAATCAGTCTACATTGAAAACCAGTAAGTCAATTATTATCGATCTACATGATGTCCGTATAGAAATACGCAGACGAATCTATCAATACTTTACTCTTCGTCAGGATAAAAAAACTAAATTCTGGATGTGGGTGCAGAAAGAGAAGAGGTTTACTGATACTGCATCTAGTGTGGTAAAGTTACTGCACATTTTTCTTATTTGGATGGCTAAACAGAAACCTGAAGACAATAGCGTATGGCGATGGTTAACCGATCAATATACTACCTGCTATGAGCAAACATCGCCAATGCAAACTCCAACAATATATTATATGAAAGATTGGAGATTGTGTGGTGTTGACATTCCATCAGAACTGATAAGAGCTCAAATGAACGAACCCTCTGTGGTTATTCTTAAATGCGATGATATTGTAGAGATATTAAATGATTTTTTATATGAGAGATCGGATCGTGTCTAGAGTGTCGTGGTGCGTGTTCGCAGCAAGGTAGCGGAATGCGATGGAATCATAGCTCGCTCGTTCAATTTTACGGCTGGAAAAGTGCCAAAAAATGAAGATTCATCCTGGCGCAAAAACCACTCGGATGTTGCGAGAAGAAATCCATCACTCGAAAGCGAATCAAGCGTCACTAGTCAAAAAATATAACGTCACCTGCCTCACTCTCAGCAGTAAGTGGCAGAAACGAGAGACATTTTCAGATAAGAATCATCGGCCAGATTATCTGAAAACGATAACCTCAAGAGCAGATGGTTATAGCGTTGCTACGGAGTGATAGGTCTACCGTAAGTATCAAGGGATTTTCAGCCACTGTCCAATCTTGATATGGTCAGCTTTTTTTATTCCGTTGGCACGTCGCAGGCCAGATATCGACACATTATAGTGGATTGCGATGTCTGACAGGGTATCTCCAGATTTAACACGATGCTTGTGTGGTTTCGCGGATACCATCAATGTTCCCTTGATCATATGCTGCTCAAGCATGGTGCCACGCGGCGGATTCTGGTGAAAGAAACCACGAATACCGGTAAAGATCGCAAGGGCAATTCGCTTTCGGTGTGAATGAGATTTCAACTTGCGAGCATCCTCCGGGTTCGTGATGAATCCTGCCTCCACCAGCACAGAAGGAATATCGGGCGATTTCAGCACAACAAATTCAGCCTGTTCCACATGTTTTTTGTGTAATTTGTTTTGTCTGCCCAGTTCGATCAATACCATTTTTCCAGCTCTAATACTGCGGGTTTGGGTATCTGTCATCGACAGATCTAGCAATACACTGGCCAGTAGGCCATCCTTATCATCTAGACTAACTCCCTCTTCCCCACCGATCAGATCAGAGCTGTTTTCCTTGTTGGCCAGCCAGAGAGCCGCCTCTGATGTGGCGCCTCGCTCTGATAGAGTAAACACAGACATACCGCGAGCGCTGGGCTGCACAAACGCATCAGCATGGATGGAAACCAGTAGGTCAGCTTCGGAATTTCGAGCAATTTTGGTTCGCTCTCGCAGGGAAATATAATAGTCACCCGTCCTAGTTAACTTTGCCTGGAAGCCTTGCTCCCGTTGGAACAACGCGACGAGCTCTTTAGCGATGGCTAAGGTTGCTTCTTTTTCCCGCGCTTTGCCATATCCAATGGCACCGGGATCTTCACCACCATGGCCAGCATCAATCGCTACAATGATATCCCGCCCATCAATGGGCTCAGAGGGCGCAGACTTCTGGGGAGCACTCTGGTTGTCTGTTATCTGAATCTTATCAAACAGATCCACCACAAGACGGTGACCATAGGTTGAGTTCGGCTTCAGCATGAAACTGCGAGGACTAACGCTCTCATAAAGGTCCAAAACGATCCTGACATCGTTACTGTTGCGTTTCGCATGTCGAATATTGCGAATTGGGGTATTGGCCAACGTTATGTTGAATATTGACGAGTTCAGAGATGAGTCATTCATATCAATGACCAAGCGACTGGGATTACTCAGGGTAAATATTTTGTGATCAATAAAATCAGTAAGATCAAGCACTAAACGGGTTTTTTCCGGCGAACGCCAAAGACGAGCATTCTCAATGTTGGCAGCATGAGCAACGCTCGTTGTCATCAGCAGTAAAATAACCAAGCTCCTGTTTACTAGGTGTCCTAGCATATATCCTCCTTCAGCTCTCCCTGTTTGCCTGCAATGATTTTACAGATGTCTTGGCCATGTTTTGTCTGTGATTTGATGGTGATTACACGCGCATCAGAAAGGTATTCGATCGATAATATAATATCAGCGATGGGAAGAGAGTCCTTGCCTCGATCAGGCCACTCAATCAAGCATAACGAAGGGCTATCGAAGTAATCACGAACACCAAGAAAGTCGAGCTCTTCTGGATCACCCAATCGGTAAAGGTCAAAATGATAGATGGTGCCTTGAGCTAGTTCATACGGTTCAACTAATGTATAAGTCGGACTTTTAACTGCGCCATCATAACCAAAACCACGGAGAACACCCCGACATATCGTCGTTTTTCCGGCTCCCAGGTTTCCCAGTAAATACACCGTACCATGCCCTTGGCTGGCATCAGCCAAAAGCCGCCCAAAATTCATCATTTGTACGTCACCAGCCAGGGTTAGTTCGATGATTTCAGACTCTGTGTTTGATGCACGACCCATACACATCACCTAAACGGGGAAAGACCCCTTGGGGTCTTTGGGATAAAAATGCTGGATGTCTCACAACTCCCTACTAACAACACACGTTATCTCCTATATACCACCATTCGCTAACTGATTAAGTCGACGACGCAGGAAGGGTAGCAGATCACAGGCTTTCATACCGATCTGCCCAGCGTCTTCTGCACAATCATCACCGGCAGCGGCATGCAGCCAAACACCGACTCGCCCAGCCGTCGCTGGCTCATACCCTTGCGCTAGAAAGCTACCAATCACACCACTGAGCACATCGCCCATCCCAGCTACCGCCATGCCAGGATTGCCAGCACCACAAAGGGAGAGCGACTGTCCATCAAAAACCAGTGACCCAGCTCCTTTGAGAACAACAACACCTCCGCACAGCTGCTGTAATTGTGTTACTGCGGAAAAACGATTCTGCTGAATTTCAGCAATCGTTACCTGCAGAAGCCGACTTGCTTCACCTGGATGAGGAGTCAAAAGCAGTGAACTGGTGGCTGCATCCAATAACCGGCTATCTTTCGCCATTAGGTTTAGTGCATCGGCATCTACCAATAATGGCAGCCCCGATACCATTGCAACAGAAAGCAGTGCCCGGCTCCAGTCAGACTGTCCCAGACCTGGCCCCACGACAATCGCTGTTTTCCCCGTTAGCAGATCACTCAATGATGCCGGCGTACTGATGCCACGGGCCATGATTTCAGGGCATCGGGAGTTAATTGCGTTAACATGTTCTTGGCGAGTCGCCACCGTCAGCAGGCCTACACCAGTTCTGAGCGCGGCTTCCGCCGCCATAATGACTGCGCCACCCATGCCATGATCTCCGCCGATTACCAGCAAGTGTCCGTGAGTACCTTTGTTGGCATCCGCCACTCTCGGCGACACACAGCCACTCAGTTCCTGCTCTCGGAGCAATCGGGAAGAAGGTGCTTCCTGTTGATAAATCTCGTCAGGCACTGCGAGCGAGGAAAAGCAGAGCTCACCGCAATAACGCATGCCCGCTCCCGTTAACAGCCCCTGCTTCACACCAATAAATGTCACCGTCATCGTTGCCTGCACAGCGTCACCCAATGCTGCGCCGGTATCTGCAGACAGGCCGGAGGGTATATCAACGGCTAGAACAGAGCGTCCCGAAGCGTTTAATCTCTGAATAGCCGCAAGATAATCACCCTGCACATCACCGATCAGCCCGGTACCAAGCATCGCATCCACCAGCACGCTTCCAGTAATTGTGACGTTGTTGCTCCAAGACTCCGTTGTGCCTCCCAGATCACGGAACCAGAGCCATGCCCGTAACGCATCACCTTTCAATTCATCCGGATTCCGAAGAGCAATCACACGAACCGGGAGATAACGCTGTCGTGCTAAACAGGCGACCACATAGCCATCGCCGCCGTTATTACCTGCACCGCAGAAAATCTGCAGTATTCCTCCACGAGACAAGGTCGGCCACCGTTTTAGCATGCGATCAAATGCAGCCTGTCCTGCGCGCTTCATCAATTCAAAACCATTGATGTGATAATCATTGATGGCAATCGCATCAAGATGTCTAGCTTGCTCGGCGGTATACAATGCTTCTGGTAACCACTCACTCATGAAAGGAATTCTCGTTGTCTCAATTTTATGTTTTCATTATATCCACTAGCCAAAGGGGTGGCGCAGTGACATAAAACTATTTGTTTGATGGGACTTTCTATATAAAGCACAAACAAAACGCTCTAGGGATATCTTCAATATTCATCGTACAATTGCTGGGGTTGGCCTGACTGGAATGAATCATGCTAACGAACGTCATGCTGTCATGGCATGAAGTGTTGCAGGATACGGTTGATGATGTCGTAGCTATGACCAGGATTTTATTAAATAAAGGTGGTTAACAGTGTGCAGGTGGCATCAAAGCCTTTGTTCGCCACTAGCTGCCTCGTACCATTGATCAGTGCTTGAGCATTCTACAAAGAGATGCACTGACTATTGCGTTACATCATGGTAAGGAAAACGCTAAACCACACACAAACAAAACAACGGACTGTTCAAGATCTCTGTCAATGTCATTTGACGGCCGGCCGCGCCTGAATAAAAAAGCTGGAACACTAGCATTACTTCATTTTGATGAAGTGATCGCGGTAATAGCGCATTTCATTAATGGATTCACGGACATCATGTAGCGCTTGATGCGTCTCTTTTTTAACCACACCCTTTAGGACGTCAGGGCGCCATCGACGAGCCAGCTCTTTGATAGTGCTGACATCGATATTGCGATAATGGAAATAATCATGAAGATCACGCATAAAGATGTCGAGGAAGCGGCGATCCTGACCAATACTATTGCCGCACATCGGGCTGACCCCAGGGTCAACATATTGACGGATGAAGTCTAGCGTCAATGTTTCCGCGTCTTGTTCTGTGGCGGTACTTTGCTTGACTTTGTCGGTTAGACCGCTCTGGCCATGAGTTTTGATGCACCACTCATCCATCGCCTGCATCACCGAATCAGGCTGGTGGATAATGACAAGCGGACCGACAGCCAGCTCATTGAGGTGGGCATCGGTGATGATCGTTGCGATCTCAATGATGCGATTTGATTCTGGTTCTAGCCCAGTCATTTCCAGATCAATCCACACCAAGTTGTCTGCTTGTGCCATGCAACTGCCTATAGGTTTTTGAGTTGATTTTCCATCAATGGTTTATCATAATCTACATTTTTTACGGCAAGCAAACTATATCACTCTATAGTTGCTAGTTGCTAGTTGCTAGTTGCTAGTTGCTAGTTGCTAGTTGCTAGTTGCTAGTTGCAATAATCCATCAGGATGCCACGCTTGTCCATCTAAAAGATAGATATATCACAGTTTAAATCATGTCAAAACGAAAACCAACTCTCAATCGAAGACAAAATTGGCGCATAAAAAAAATCCAGGATGAACGTGCTGGTCGCGCCGCACGTCGGGAAAAAAAGAGCTTAGAGCAGTTAGATGCCAACAGTCTTGGGCCAGAATTCGAAGGGTTAGTAATTGCACACTACGGTGTACAGCTTGATGTAGAGTACATTGGCGAACCTAATAACCCCTACCGCTGTAATCTGAGAGCCAACCTGCCCGCACTGGTTACTGGCGATCGGGTCGTCTGGCGAGCTGGCAAAGAGCAGTCTGGTGTGGTCGTCGCTCACCTGCCTCGCACCAGCGAACTAGCCAGACCGGATCCACGAGGCCAGCTGAGGCCTGTCGCCGCCAATATTGATTACATTGTACTGGTGATTGCACCCGTTCCCAAGCCTCACGGCAATTTAATTGATCGTTACCTCGTTGCGGCTGAGGCTGTTGGCATTGAGCCGATTATTCTGCTCAACAAAACTGATCTGTTTAATGGTGCCAATGAGATCGCGATGAAAGAGGATCTTTTAAACGTCTATCGCGATATTGGCTATCAAGTCCTTGAAGCATCCACGGTCACGCATCAGGGTCTAAATACGCTGAAAACTTTGCTAAATGACCATACTAGTGTCTTTGTTGGCCAATCGGGCGTGGGTAAGTCATCCCTCCTCAACTGCTTGATGCCCGGCATTAATGTCAAGGTTGGAGCGCTGTCAGAAAACATAGGGAAAGGCACCCATACCACGACTGCGGCACATCTATTCCACATGCCTGATGGCGGCATGTTGATCGACTCGCCCGGCATCAGGGAGTTTGGGCTCTGGCATATGAAAGCCAGTGAAGTTATTCACGGTTTTCGCGAATTTCATCCATTTATTGGTCATTGTCGGTTCAGAGATTGCCGTCATGAGCAGGAGCCTGGCTGCGCTATTCGCACTGCAAAGATCACACCGAGGCGGATGGCATCATGGCGTCATATCGTCAAATCGCTACAGAAAGAGAGATGAACCATTTAATTCAATGGGAGCGGTAACCGAATAGATACAGTATGGTTCTCTTGAGCGCTTTTCGGTTATCGCAAAAACGCTGGTTACGGCGTCACTTCAAAGTCATCTTCGCGGAGCTTTGCTGTTCCATCAGGCTGTAAAACCCAAAGTTCCTTGTGGATGATGCCTTTCGCATTATTCATTGTCCAGCCGGCGCGGATGATGGCACTCTTTTCATCCAACACTTCAATCTTAGGGTTGATGTACGCTACATCGGCGAACCCGTCGTCTATCAATTTCAGCCAGAATGCATGGATTTCATCCGTACCAGTATATGTACCAAAAGGTCTGGCATGCATGACGGCATCGGTTTCGTATTGAGCAGCACAACCCGCAGCATCAGACCGATTAAAAGCCTCCTGCCATTGAGTGCTGGCCTTCTTGACGGCGTCGAGCAGCACGCTTCTTTGTTTCTCTTGAATCATTATGGTTTCTACCTCATTAAATGTTTGAACTGCCGCACCAGCCAGTACCAAGCTTAGCTCGTTACCGTGAATCAGAATCGGGTCATAACGATTCGTCAATCCATTGGTTAACGCCTGATAAAACTCCGGTGTTGCACTCAGTGTGTCAGCATAAAAACCTATAATAATGACAGGTTTTTTTTGACCTGGCGCTGCTGGAGAGATTTCGGATAGCATTTTTCCAATATCCTGAGTAGTAGCAAGCACCAACTCATTCAGGGTAGACAGATCTGCTTCACTCAGCTGCCAGTTGGCAGCGTTGCTACCCAGTTCAGCCAACACACCACCCAACTCATTGTTGTTGGAATTCTGATACCGTTGCTGTAACTCAGTATCCGTGTAATGTTGTCCTTGCTTTTCCCAGAAGCGACGAACCGCTTCCGCTAGACTTCCATCTGCATTTTCACCAAACAGAATCTGGCGGCCATTGCTACCTAACTGAAAAAAACCACCTGCTGGAGTTTTGGCGGAATTTTCAGCGAAGCATTCCTGAATCAGTAACCCCGCATCGCTTCCCCAAAAACCAATGGAGTAAGTGTCCGCATACACAGCCACATCTGCCTTTTTATGGGCAGATGTTTCAGTAATCGTATTAATGGCCCGTAGAATCAGGGCGCTATCACCGACACCGTAGATTGCATTCAACGTTCGATTATCACTCTGAAAAGTGGCCTCAACCGTTTGCTCAAACGAACGTAGTGCTAGCTGTCCACTATTATCATCCGCTTGCTTATACACAGCATCGAGCCCTGCCAGCGCATAGAAAAAAGAGAGCGACGTTACATCCAGTTGCTCTTCCTTTTCCATCTTTTGCAATTTAGGCAGCGCCTGGCGTATCAGGTGATCTGCCAACCAGCCGGCATGCTGATCCGTATCCGAAAAGTGATGAAAAGCGATATTGCCGGAATGACCAATATTTTCAGCAACCGTTTTGGTGTCAGCCGTCTCTGTCAGCAGTACCTGACCTGTCGAGCGATCCACTAGCCAGAGGTCTGCTCGTGCATTTCCTCCCATGAAAGCAAAAAGATAATCCGCAGCCTGTACACTGGTGGGACTGATGATCAATAACATACAAATAACAAATGATTTAAAACTTGAAGTTTTCAACATAAATTAGTACCTATGTAATGGTTCCAAGCATGAGCTGAAACCGGGTTGTAACTATTTTTTCTTGTACTTCCATCAAGCCAAAATACAGCGAAAACGTTTCAATTACCTGCATTAAGGTCTGTTCATACTGAAAAAACAATAGTTTATGAGAAAAAAATAGTTCCGGGTCGAAACCGGTTGTAAATATTCTCCTTCAACACTTCAGACAAAAAAAGTACAACAAAAGTTCCCCGATTACTCATATAGGGCTAGGGCCTGTTCGTATTGAAAAAATAGGCCGTGACATTGTGAGTGCAATTATGGGAGCGCAACTACAAAGACTTGCAACTCATCAATGCTACAGTACATCCTAGATTGCCACAATATACTGGTGAAATCCTTGGAAATGACAACTATAATGCGTGGCAGTCAGTCTATCCTGCCCCTTTTGGCGGAGCCAGAAGAGCTGCAACCGCTGTTGGGCTCCAGTGACCTTCTCATTATTGACCTTTGCAGCTCAGCTCTTTATCAACAGGCTCATGTACCAGGCGCTATTCATGTACAACCTGCTGAGCTGGTGTCTGGCCAACTTCCTGTGACGGGAAAACTACCGGCAATCGAACGGCTAGAAACTCTGTTCAGCCGAATCGGTTACAGCGAAGACAAGCACTTTGTTGTTTATGATGATGAAGGTGGCGGCTGGGCCGGACGGTTTATCTGGACGCTCGACATTATCAGTCACAAAAACTGGTCTTATCTGAACGGGGGCATGCGTGCTTGGCTTAGTGAAGGATTTCCCTGTCAGTCTGAGCCAATAACCGCCATACCGGTACCGATCAGCCTGACTATCAATGAAACACCGAGAGCGTATGCCGAACAAATTATCGCCACGCTGGACGATGACAACACCGTGATCTGGGATGCTCGTTCGGCTGAGGAGTACCAAGGCAATAGAACATTGACTATGCGCAGTGGGCATATACCAGGAGCTATCAATTTCGAATGGACCCAGACAATGGATCCTAAGCGTAACTTCAGACTCCGAACTGACCTGGAAACCGTGCTGGAACAACTAGGCATTTGTCGGGATCAACAGATTATCACTTACTGCCAGAGTCATCATCGGTCAGGTTTAACCTACCTAGTGACAAGAATACTAGGCTATCCGTTCATCAAGGCCTACGACGGCTCTTGGTCAGAATGGGGAAATCGAATGGATACCCCTATAGAAACCGCTGCAGCACAGTCGCCATAAATCACTGCAGGCATCATGAGTAACAACACCGCCGTTAGGGCCATACGAATAGAGACCACAGTGACAGACAATAGAAGTACAAAAAATCCATTATTTGACCGCCTATTTGTTGCGATTCAGACCATTCTGCCTCACCATTTGATCTCCCGCGCCAGCCATTACTTGGCCGAATCACGGATCCCCTGGCTCAAGAATGCCTTTATCCAGTGGTTCATCCGCCAGTATGACGTGGATATGAGTGAAGCGTTAGAAGAGGATCCCAAGGCCTATGCTCACTTCAATGATCTCTTTACTCGACTACTTAAATACGATGCGCGCCCTATGCCGGCCAACAGTCATGCCGTTATCTCTCCTGCTGATGGTGCAATCAGCCAGCTGGGGGATATCTATTATGGTCGCCTCTATCAGGCGAAGAACCACGATTTCAGCTTAACAGAGCTGATTGGCGGTGACAGTGCGCTGGCCACTGAATTAAGCGAAGGAAGATTCGTCACAATCTACTTGTCACCCAAGGATTATCACCGGGTGCATATGCCTGCTGGTGGTACCCTGCGTCGGATGATCCACGTACCCGGACGGCTATTCTCCGTCAACCAGGCCACAACAGAAAATCTGCCACTCCTGTTTGCTAGGAATGAGCGTGTGGTTTGCATCTTTGATACGGAAAAAGGCCCCATGGCGGTGATTCTGGTCGGTGCTATGATTGTCGCCAGTATTGAAACCGTTTGGTCCGGTGTTGTGACACCGCCACGGCACATCATGAAAACCTTCGATTATACTGAGGCAGGACGACAAGCCATTCACCTGAACCGAGGCGATGAAATGGGTCGTTTCAAACTAGGCTCCACAGCCATTGTTTTGTTTGGTAAAGATCAGATGAATTGGCGGGATGACCTGAATGCCGGCGATTCCGTGCGTATGGGGCAGACGATCGGTCATTTCAGATAATCGCAGCAATCAAACAGAATCTATTAAAGTCTACCCTTCATAAACGACTTTATGGGGATCTCTACAAGCCATCGAAAATCTGCAATAATAGCCGCCTGGCGCTGTTTGAGCCGAGCGCTATGGCCGCATTGGATGACTTGAAGGTTGGATGACCGACCTATCATCTAAGCTAAAACGTACCCTTTTTATTTTGCCTATTCTATTAAGAGTGAGTCAACCGATCATGTTAGTTGTTAGTTAGTTTTTTTGGTTAAGAAACATTTTTTAGAGGCTCCCCTCAGCCAAGTTTTAGTTTTTATTCATCCGCGGATTCTATTAACCGTAACTTTATGGGGTTTTACTTGTCTATATAATGGTTTCTTCTATTTAAAACACTATGGATTATTCATTACAATGTTCTATGTTCGAGTTTTTATGTGTATGTTTTTTTTCTGTGTGCTATTGACCTCTCAGTCGGTTCATACCGATAATCAGATACAAAGGGGTCGTGTGGTTGGTTCTACCATTGACAGCACAGAGGCCTACCGATTATTTCCGATTGTGCAGCACATTCTCCCCCATCACTTGATTAACGAACTGGCTTATTCACTGGCAGAGAAGGAGTGGCCGTGGCTCAAAAACTGGCTGATTCATAGATTCATTGCCATGTATGACATTGATATGAGCGATGCCATTTATCAGGATCCTGATGATTATTCCTCTTTTAACGACTTTTTTACCCGCCGCCTTCTGGAGGGCACGCGCCCATTACCCCTTGATCCCAGCCTGATCAGCAGTCCGGTAGATGGTACAATCAGCCAGATTGGGGAGATTAAGAACGACAAGATCATTCAAGCCAAACAGCATGAATACAATCTCACCACCTTGCTGGGGGGAAATCGCGAGCTGGCAGATACCTTTGATAATGGCCTTTTTAGTACCATTTATCTCTCTCCTGGTGATTACCACCGTGTTCATATGCCAGCAACCGGTACACTTCGGCAAATGGCTTTCGTTCCAGGTAGCCTCTATTCCGTTAATCAGGACTCTGTGGACAATATTGACAACCTTTTCGCCCGTAATGAACGCGTTATCAGCATCTTCGACACGGATTATGGGCCGATGGCCGTGATCATGGTCGGTGCTATGGTTGTCGGGAGTATGGAAACCGTTTGGGCTGGCGAGGTAAAAACAGGATCCAGTGATATTTTGTGGTATTCCTATGATGACGGCTCAGTCACGCTGGCTCGCGGTGATGAAATGGGCCTTTTCAAGCTGGGTTCAACTGTTGTCCTGCTTTTCCCAAAAGCTGCTATCCACTGGCTAGAAACCTATAGCCTAGACACCAAAATCAAGATGGGAAGTGCTTTGGCTCGACCCAATTAGTTAGCCATATATCCACACCAGACACCCGCATTGTCTGTAGTGCGAGTATGTATGATCAATACTACTGACGCTTCTGGCTATCAAGACCGATGGCAGTGCTATTGATGAGCATCAGAAACCTTCATGTCAAAGAGTGAAAACCTAAACAAGCTACCGTTAGTTACTCATATTTCACACTTCAGTCTCTTTCAATTATTGTATGACTCTAGCAGGCTTTACGATTTTTCGTTGAAGGATTGAGGTGTATGAATATAAGGGCAACTTTAGTTGTAATCGTTATCATGCTAATGATGGTTTTTTATCGGTTTGATCTTCAGCAATACTTGGATGGCAACTTCTTTTTACAGCTTTATCAGGAAAAACCGCTTCTGACAATCGGGGTCTTCTTTCTGGCCTATGTCGCAGTGACGGGACTATCATTGCCTGGTGCAGCCCTGATGACCTTGATCGGCGGTGTTATTTTTGGTTTATGGATCGCTCTGTTGGTAATCTCGTTTGCCAGCTCCTTAGGGGCTACGCTGGCCTTCCTTTTGGCCCGATCACTTCTGCAGGAGCCGGTACAGACAAAGTTCGGTAGCTACCTGGTCACTGTCAATGAGGGAATTGCGAAGGATGGCGCCTTCTATCTTTTCACTCTACGCCTGATTCCAGTCATTCCGTTCTTTGTGATTAACTTGGTGATGGGATTGACCCCTATTCGCACTTGGACATTTTACTGGGTTAGTCAGGTTGGCATGCTATCTGGAACCGTGGTGTTCGTGAATGCAGGTGCCCAGCTTGGGCAGGTTAAAGAGCTGAGCATTAGTGGTATTCTGACACCCAGCTTGATTCTTTCCTTTGCGGTGCTGGCTGCGTTTCCATGGGTTGTTCGCAAGATTATGGAGAAAGTGAAGGCCCGTCTTGTAGCGCTCGATGACAGTTAGAATGCAGGAGGATAGCGGGATAAACAAATATTGTTTCCAATATGGCCGGCAGTCAAGAATAAAAGACTATTGTTTGTGGCAGTCAGATGAGCCATTTTTTAGAGATGTTGATCGAAGAGGCTAAGACAACAGATTTTAGTGGCTGACTGTTATTAATGGTTATTTTTATATTTCTAAATATTACTATGCATTAATAACAATACGTTAGTCGTATTTAATCAAAAAATAAATAGTTTACAATTAAGGGTAGTCAACTAATGTAAGGAGAAAACAAACGATGAACCATTGTAATGGCAGCACAACTTATCAATTAACGTTCCAGGGACTTCAGCCTGCCACGATTGATACACCGACTGCTATGTTTTCAACGAGTTGTTATAATGGCCGTACGGTTTCTGTCAATGATTCCTCTCAAGTGACCTCGTACATGAAATCTAGCCCGGACTATCTCTATAATAAAAAGGGAGTGTCGAAACGGCAAACGACTTCTACCAGTACCAATCAAGAAAAAGAGGAAAATATCTACAATAGGCTTCGTCATTCTAATCATGATTATCTGGACAAACTCTCGAGTAATGATTGGCGGAATGTGGCACGTATTCTCATGCCTGGAATGACGCAGATTGGCTTTGTTTTGGCCGATGAAAAGGCTGCGCTGGATAAGATTAACTCCCTTCGCTTAAATTGTAGCACCTCAACATTTGAGGAGCTAGAAATAGAAATACTGAAGATGGCCTACCACCAAGAAACAACCAAGGTCAATTCACGACTGGTCACACCAGGTACGAATGATGAAACAGCCACTTTTGCTGCTGAAAACAAGACAGATTCTTTACATTCTATTAACGTTACCGATTTTAAAAAAGAACCTGAAATTTCAGAGATGCCAGCGAATGATGAGGGAAGTATCGCACCTAATGATGAAGGCCTGTCAGATAGCAGTGAAGACTTTGAATTTATAAATATTGATGAAGTGCCCTTGACGACAAATAGCAATATTAACCATAAACAACGTACAACTCCTTGGATGCTAGCTAAGCGTTTTTCGAATTGGGCTAAAGATAAAGTATCTAAGTTACGCAATAAGGACAGCGATCATCCATTGAAGGTTACTCCATCGCCTTTCGAGCTACTTAAATCATTTGGTGAAGCTGCAACTATCAGCTTGGACAGCTGTGAAATATGTATTGTAGATTTAGTTAATTGTAATGCTAGTTTACAGAAGATGTGTCAGAGAAAAACAAAGAAGAACGCAAGAGAAATAGACGCGTCCATTGATAAGTTAAAAAAGGATAAGGAAAAATACAGCAATGCAGTCAGAGCGGCCTATGAGGATGTAAATAAGGCAATCAGTAACTATGAATGGCAAACGACATTCTGTCAGACCCTGTCTGGCGAAGACAATAACAATCCAAAGTCAATACAGATAGCACTACGCGCTCGTGCATTACAGATTGCTCAAGCATGGGGGCAAGCACAACAACAAGCAACTGGCAAGAAATCGGCACGTTAATCAATTTAACATTCTGGCGCTTTATAATGTGAAGCAAGGCTAAAACGAGAGGCCGAAAACAACGTAGAATTTTAAATCCCATGTAAACGTAGATGAATAGAGAGCGCGTCGGTTTAATGAGTTTGACTTACAATATCAAGCGAAGCGTTGCTATCGAGTGTCCATTGAAAGAGTCAATCGGCAGACAACTCTCCAGAATAAGATAATAAAGGCTTTCACCGAAGGGCATGCTGTTCTGTGTTCTGTGTTCTGTAGAGCATAAAAAACCTTCAGAAACCAGTTCTATTGGTCAATGTTTATGCGTTTTTAAATAAATTCCGAACAATTCTCAGTAAAAGTTGAATCCGAAGCCTTACTCAGTGTTCTTAAGTGATGGAGATGTGCAAGTAACCAAGAAGTCACGGATTCAGGACTAATCAAGAAAATGACAGTTTTTTGAAACAAATACAAAAATTTATCATTAACCTGTGAAGCTACAGAGATATCTGCCGAAAGCCTCTCTAGTGAGTATTATTTGACGACTGTATTATGCGGGAGCCGTCATCTCATAGAAAGGAACTTTTAGGTAATGAAAGAATCTCCACAAACACTTATTTCAACAAACTGGTTCAGAGGAAGCCCTTTGCTGAAAAGTGATGACAAACAGAATGAGCTGGATTCAGGCAATGGACTCTCTTTTTCTGGCGATATTGATCACTCAATTCCTGAGGATAGCCTCTTCAGTGCGCCGAAAACGGTAGCACGAACAGCTCATTCGGAAAAAGCTGAAGAAAATCAACAAATAAAAACTACGGCAGAAAAAGTGTTTATGCACGCCAAGTTCTCTGACGTGTTACCTAGCTATAAATCATCACAGCGGCTTCCTGAAGCTGTTATCGATGATACGGTTAGAAAACAATTTGTCCGCGCCGATGAAGAACTGGAAAAACACTGGCAGTCTTTTCAGAAAGAGACGAGAAATCAAAGAGAGCTGACGGAGGCATTTGAACGGGCGCGACTGAACGACAGTCGACCGATGAATAGCCATCCAAGCGTACTGGGTGCTGTTTATCTGATCAACCGTAAGGAGTGTGCCGATGCACTAATCGATGCGTTGGAATATGTTGAGTTAGACCTGAAAAAATTACTGGATAAAGAGCGCAGATTACTAAAAGGCATCAATCCTGCCCAATTCCCCGACTGGATAAGGAAGATCCAAGCTCACCGGCTGGAGGTTGCAAATCATTTGATGGGCAGTGTGGCAGCCAAGATACCTTCGCGGGTCAGCCTGTCAGAAGAAGAATAAGCACAGAGGCCATATGACATCATCTAACGAAACACATAATGGTCTGTTTCACCGACTATCCCGCTCTAAATTCTACCTTTCCGCTGTACAGCGAATCATTAGCTGGGCTTATCTCACTGATAATAATCAGTACAAAAAAAGTTTATTAGCGGATGCCAGCGCTGTCATTGCATTTCGCCACTCGATTCTCTCGACCGATGACCTAGAAGACCTGATAGTATTGGACAAAAATATCCATATGCTTGATAATTCCACCAATATTGCGATTCTGGAAGAGTTGATTAAGCAGCGTCGTGAAACATTGATCAATACTGCCCGCCGTCACTGAAGGTGGTAGTGTTGCTACCTGTCGGCTGAGTCCGCTCGCAGGCCATAAAACCACCTTCGTGTTAGATTGAATGAGTGCACCACTCTCACTACTGTCTGGGTTAAAAAAACAGGATGAAAGTCTCTCTTAGTGGCTGGGAGCGTGGTGCTGAGCGTTCTGTTCTTGTTCTATAGAAAAGTGTTGCTGCAGATAGCTGATGATGTCAGTGGATTCATACTTCCAGTGTACATCGCCATTTTCTGCTTCAATTCTAAGGCAGGGGACCTTCACTCTACCACCGCCATGAAGCAGCTCCTCACGAGCCTTTTCACAGCGTTTGGCATCGCGGGTCTCGATATTCAGAGCCAGTCGCTTGACGCCCCGACGCACTTTGACGCAGAACGGGCAGGCTTTAAACTCATAGAGTGTTAGACTGGCCGTCTTACGGTCAACCAGCACCTGAGCCTCTGGCGTACGCTTGATACTACCGCCTACGGGAATCAGAGCGTTCACCAGTAATATCAATCGTCCGAGGAACCATCGTACAATAGCCATAATAAGTCTCTCCTCTGTTCGCAATGGATAACATTGCCTATCAGTTTCTGGTCGGAAAATGTACAGAATGATGCTAGAGGTTGACTATAAAGGTGCTCATAGTTCCTAGATTGCCACAATAACCGACACACTTGGAGTGGATTTGAGAGCTAGCTGCTCGTAGGCTGTAGTTCTCACAAAACAATCCAGGTGACCCTATGGAAAACCATTACAAGCAGCCAACTCTGACTGAACGATACCAGATTCAATCCCTTTGTGGGCTAGTATTTTCGGCGCGTAGGATCGGTGATTACCTACACCGTTCCAATAAAACGATCTTCCTGGAGCTGAAACGCTGCGCTTATGATGCTGAGGCAGCTCATCGAAATAGCCTGCAGCGGCGTAAGACCGCAATCAAATTCCATAAAAGAACTGACTCTGTGAGTCGGCAGATAAAGTCTCAGCTGAGCCTAGGTTTTACTCCGGAACAAATTGCAGGCCGGATGAAGTTGGAGTCTTTTAATGGGACGATTAGCTGCCAAACCATCTATCGTCTGATCAGGAAAAACCAATGGCGCCACCTTCTCCCACGTAAAGGAAAACGTTATCGGCAACGTAAGGGTGTTGAGGCTGGAGCACGCTTAATACCTAATCGAGTGGATATTGATGAGTGTCCTGACTGTGTAGATCTGAAGGAAGAGGTCGGTCACTGGGAGGGGGATACCGTTCACGGTTAGGATGGGTATCTTGTGACGCTGACCGAGCGTGTTTCGAAACTTCTTCTGACAGCCAGAGTTAAAAATAAGACCAAAAAAGCAGTGAGTCAGGCTATCAAAAAGATGCCAAGACCTTATAAGAGTCTCTGTAAGACCATTACGTTTGATAACGGTGGTGAGTTCGCAGACCACGCAGGCATTAGGCTGTAAAAACTATTTTGCCAAGCCGTACCGCTCATGGCAACGTGGATTTAACGAGAATACTAATGGCCTGCTACGGCGATTCTTCCCAGAGGGAATGAAAATTGGTGGCTTATATAGACATAAAATTGATGAGGCTCAATTTCTAATCAACATACGCCTGCGAAAAGCCTTAAACTACTTGTCGGGTCTCGCCTGATTA
>JAGLCE010000139.1 GCA_023146365.1 Endozoicomonadaceae bacterium | reverse complement strand
GATTGCAGATTGCAGATTGCAGATTTTAGAAGGTTTTGATATATTCCCATTCCCTTAATTCCATTTTATTCTTAATCGTAGCACTTTTCATCATCTTGATAGTGAACAATAATTCATTCAGCTATTGTTCCCTTGCTTATTAAAGGTCTTTTCTGTGGAATATGTTATTGAGTTTCTGAAAGATAACGCTCTAGATGTTCTTGCTCCCCTTAGTCTGCCCGATGAAGATACCTTGGTGGAAATAGAGGAAGAGTTGCTGATCCACATGCCGTTTGATCTTCGAGAATTCCTGCTCAACGTCAGTGATGCTGTGTATGGTTTTATAGAGCCTGTGACAGTGACAGACCATCAATCCCATACCTATCTTCCGGATGTCGCCGCAGAAGCCTGGAATGCGTTTGTTCCTCGTCACCTGATTCCTATCTGTCACGATAACGATCAATATTATTGTATTGATGAGACTGGAGAGATTACATGCTGGTCAGATGGCGGTGAATCAGGCGAAATCTGGTCTTCCATCTGGTCTTGGGCACAAGAAGTTTGGCTCGGTTGCTGATAAGGCTCTCTGTCAGCAATATTTTCGCTACGATGCGTTGTGAATGACGCTGTTTTTCTGATGTGATATAAACTCTCAGATCTTTTTTTTAGTCAAACAACAAGGTACACCTGCCATGGAAATATGGTCCGCCGCCATTCTCCTATTTCTTATCATAGATCCAGTGGGTAATGCAGCAATCATCCTGTCTATGCTGAAACCCGTTGCCCGTGAGCGCCGCAACAAGGTATTAATCAGAGAATTGCTCATCGCCTTGGCGATTATGTTGCTATTCCTTTATCTGGGTCAGTCCTTTCTTTCCGTTATGAACCTGAAGCAGGAAGCCGTCAGTGTGTCGGGGGCAATCATCCTGTTTATCATTGCTATCCGGATGATATTCCCGACCAAGGACGGTCACATTATGGGCGAGCTCCCCAGTGGTGAGCCGATGATTGTACCGCTGGCCACCCCGTTGATTGCTGGCCCTTCGCTACTGGCTGCCGTTATGCTGCTGGCTAAACAAGAGCCTGATCGTTTATTGGACTGGACGCTGGCAGTGCTCGCTTCCTGGTTTGTCTCCGCTTGTATTATGATGTACGCCAGCCAGCTTCATAGTTTGTTGGGAGAGCGAGGGCTATACGCCCTGGAGCGGCTGATGGGCATGATGCTACTCATGCTTTCAGTGCAAATATTTCTCAATGGTATTATGGACTATGTAAAGTAAGTTAAAAATCGATACAATAAAAAGGTTTATTTTTTCTGATTAGTGTAGCTCCCTACGATCAACTGGGGTTATTCGACAAAATCCTGCGGACGATCGGTGAAAATACCATCAACGCCCCAGCTCCAGAGTTTTTCTGCAGTTTTCTTGTCGTTCACGGTATAACAGTACAGTTCGTATCCTTTAGACTTGACGTGCTGCACCTGCGTTGGTTTTAAACGCTTACCATTCAGATGGATCGTTGCAGCATTGATACCCTTTGCCTGACTAAGCCAGTTCCTCGGTAATGTTTCAAACAGGTGCCCCAATCGATATTCCGGCGCCTTCTTATTACACTGGCGTAGAACTTCATGATTGAAACTTGAAAGAATTAATTGATCCTTGTCTTTCCAGTGTTGTCGCAACGTTGCCAGAACCGGATTAACCAGCGATTTAACAGTGTGCCGATGCATTTTTATTTCCAGATTCAGACCCAGTTCCAATGTCTGAATCAGTGCTAAAGCCTCCTCCAATGTAGGGATTGATTCTCCGGAAAAGCTCGAACTGAACCAGCTACCAGCGTCCAGCTTACGGATATCTTCAAGACAACTCCGAAGTAGCCGACCTTTGCCATTGGTGCAGCGCTGTAGCGATTGATCATGGTGGATCACTAGGTTGCCATCCCCTAAAAGAACGACATCAATCTCAACCCATTGAGTGCCCACCTCGTGCGCCATCCTGATACTGGCCAACGTATTTTCCGGTGCCAGACTGGCGTTACCTCGATGACCGATAATTCGGCTCAACAACATGTCGTTTTCCGTTATGGCAGGTATCACCGCAGCGTCCTTGTCGTCGTTATACATGAAGCATCGTGGCACGTACTTGACGTATAACCGACTTCGCATCAGGCCGAACACCTCGCCAGATAGCAAAGGATTCTGCCGCCTGTTCTACCAGCATACCGAGGCCGTCGACTAACACATCTGCGCCACGCTCTTCTGCCCACTGCATGAAAGTGGTTTTTTCAGTGCCATACGTCATATCGTACACTTGGGAACTTCCACGAATCACCCCTTTTGGTATTGGGGTAAATGTTTCCTGAAAACTAGCAGATGCTCCATTAATCACCAGATCAAACGTACCATCCAGTGCCTCAAAATCACAAGCTTCGAGGCGACCCCAGTGACGGAAATGATTAACCAGCACTTCTGCGTTAGACCGAGTTCGATTAGCAATAACCACACATTTAGGATGCTCGGCTAATAAGGGTTGTAGAATGCCTCGCATCGCACCGCCAGCGCCCAGTACCAACACCCGTTTGCCAGTAATGGTAATATTATGGTTTGAGACGATATCCGTGATAATACCGACACCATCGGTATTATCACCCCATAATCGACCATCACGCTCTTTCCAAAGTGTATTGACCGCTCTAGCTTGTTCTGCCCGATCGGTTCGACATTCCGCTATTTGCCAAGCTTCAAGTTTGAAAGGCGCAGTAATATTAAGCCCTTTACCACCGGCCTGAAAGAAAGTGGCGACTGCGGTCTGAAAGCGATCCAATGGCGCCATCAGTGCGTCATAGGCCATATCCTGACCGGTCTGTTTAGCAAATGCTGCATGTATGGCTGGTGACTTGCTATGCGCCACAGGGTTACCCATCACCGCATAACGATCAAATACCTTTCCGCTCATTGTCTCACTCTTCAGGCTAGCCAATCCCGTGGCTTCAGGTAATGATCATACAGCTCCGCTTCCGGCGTACCTGGTTCCGGACGCCAATCATAACGCCAGTCCACATGGGGCGGCATGGACATCAAAATAGATTCTGTCCGCCCGCCGGATTGCAAGCCGAAGATTGTCCCCCGGTCGTACACTAAATTGAATTCTACGTAGCGTCCGCGGCGATACCGCTGGAAAGCCTTTTCCTGCTCTCTCCATGGAGTCTCTTTGCGTTTTTGAACAATAGGAAGATAGGCATCAATATAGCTGTCACCTACCGACTGCATAAAACCAAAGCACTGCTCAAAGGGCCACTCGTTAAGGTCATCAAAGAACAGTCCGCCAATACCGCGAGGTTCATTGCGATGTTTGAGGAAGAAATATTCATCACACCATCGCTTATAACGGGGATACGCCGTCTCACCCCATGGCTCACAGGCTTTGAAAGCTACCTCGTGCCAGTGCCGACAATCCGCTTCAAAGCCATAAACGGGTGTCAGGTCATAGCCGCCACCGAACCACCAAATTGGATCAGCCCCTTCTTTCTCGGCAATCAGCAATCTCACATTGGCATGGGATGTTGGCACAAAGGGGTTTTCCGGATGAATAACCAGTGATACACCCATGGCCTGAAAACTGCGTCCAGCCAGTTCAGGCCGGCGGGCGCTCGCCGCTGCAGGCAGCTGTTTGCCATAGACATGAGAGAAATTAACACCGCCTTTTTCGAATAGTGCACCGTTTTCAATCACCCGAGTGCTACCACCACCGCCATCATGATGTTCCCAGAGGTCTTCACGGAAGGATGCCTTGCCATCTTCACTCTCCAGCACATGACAAATGCGATCCTGCAAACCGATGAGGTAGCGTTTTACTGCCGTAATATCCGGTTGGTTAGTCATAGGCAGACATCCCGCTCTGTTAGCCATCTGCCGGTCACCCATGCTCGGTCACCCATACTCGGTCACCCGACAGTGATTTTTAGCGAAAGATCTGATCAGTGACCAGATCACGAATACTGGAAGGCGAAGAGGCATCACCGGTTACTCCCTCAGTCACCAGATCAAGTTCCTCGCCGAAGCAAGCCACCACATCATTACGTGAGGTCAGAGGACTTTCACCGATACGGTTAGCAGACGTTGATACCAGCGGTTTTCCAAACGCCTGACAGAGGCCAACCACAATAGGATGATGACTAATTCTGATGGCAACACTGTCAAAATCCCCTTTGATCCAGTCAGGAATCCAGTGCGAGTGATCAGGCGTTAGCCAAGTCGTGGCCTGTGGTTGTATTGATTGGATCTTGGTTGCCAGATTATCGCTCAATGATCCTAACAGGGGGGTGATTTGATCTGAACCCGACGCCACAAGAATCAATCCTTTGCTGACCGGTCGTTGCTTGATAGCAAGAATGCGATGAACTGCGGCTTCATTCCAAGGGTCGCATCCCAGCCCCCACACGGCTTCCGTCGGATAAGCGATTAAGCTGCCCGCCCTCAACATGCGGGCGGCTTCAGCGTAACATTGAACCATTATGCGTCCATTTTTTCCTGAAGTGCTGCATTACTGGCCAGTACCGCTTCCGTATTAGCTCTGCGTTCAGCACTCAATCGGTCAGCTAGATCGGTATCGCCTACGGCAATGATCTGGCAGGCTAGGTAAGCGGCATTTTTGGCGCCCGCTTTACCAATGGCAACCGCCGCAACTGGAATGCCTCCCGGCATTTGCACGGTGGAAAACAGGGCATCCATACCATTCATCGGACCCGAATCAATGGGTACGCCAATGACAGGTTTGATGGTCAGAGACGCGACCACACCCGCTAGGTGTGCAGCCATGCCGGCACAGCAGATGAAGACTGCACAGCCGCGGGCATCGGCATCCTTCACATAACGATGGGTGGCATCGGGTGTTCGGTGGGCGGAGTACACACGGGCTTCGCAGCGCACATTCAGTTTATTCAAGACATCAATGGCTACTTCAACCTTGGGTAGGTCAGAATCGGACCCCATAAGAATCGCAACAAAAGGCTTGCTCATTACTGGTTATCTTCTCGCTATACTTAATGGTTGGATGCCATCCCGTGTTACAACATTTGATAGGTTTGATCATTCTTCGTAAGCACGAAAAGTATCGTAATCATCACTATCTGTATATAACAGAATGGTTAGCAACACGCATAAACCCGCCAGGCAGCGTAATGATTTTGCCATTCAGCTCAAGATCCAACAATAAACCAGCCACTATCTGACTGGAAAGCCTTGTTCGCAAGACCACCTCATCGGCATGGCAAACCTCAAACCCCATGGCGTTAAGCACTTGTTTCTCTATTTCGCTTTCTTGGTTGTTGGTGTCGGCATTATCGGCAGATTGCGACACAGGTTTCCAGCAGCCCAGCGGCCCCGTCAACTCCTGAAGGATATGCTCAACATTCTCCACCAGTGTTGCACCGTCACGAATCAGACTATGGCAACCTCGCGTACAGGGATTATTCACAGGCCCTGGCATGGCGAACACTTCACGACCTTGCTCATTGGCACAACGCGCGGTGATCAAAGAGCCACTTTTGGTATTTGCCTCTACCACCAGAACTCCGTGACTCAAGCCGCTGATAATCCGATTACGGCGGGGAAAGTGTCCAGGACGCGGCGGGGTTCCCAGCGGAAATTCGGACACCAGCACACCGTTGTCCACAATCGATTCTGCCAGTTTCTTGTGGCTGCGGGGATAAATACTATCAACTCCTGTCGCGACCACTGCGATAGTCACGCCATGACCCTCTATGGCACCCTGATGGGCTTCACCATCGATACCTCGCGCCAAACCGCTGGTGACAGTCAAGCCGCTCTCGGCCAACGCTTTGGCTAGACGAAATGCATGATTCTTTCCTTGCGGTGTCGGAGATCGGGTACCGACAATGGCAATTTGTGGTGACAGAAGGTGTTCCGGATTCCCTTCAATAAACAAAAGCGGTGGCGGATCGGCAATCGTTGCCAGTGATTCCGGATAGCCAGGACAATCCAGACAAACAATATGATGATTCGGCTCTGCCAGCCATTTCTGGGTCAAAGCCAGACTTTCTCTGATCGATGAAGAGTGACGACAAGCTGCAATTCTGACAGCAAGGGTTTTTGGCACGACATCAAGAAGCGCTTTCAAAGACCGGTTCAGAATCTGATCCGGATTCCCTACATGCTCAAGCAGGAGTTGAAAGCGCTTCAACCCCAACCCAGGAAGATGAAACAGCCGCAGCCATGGTTCCAGCTGATCCCAGTTTTTCTCAGATACTACCGACATGCAGACATCCTGATCTTCCTCGACTACTCATGGATGGATTGTGTTTTGCAACGGGAACCATCATAGATCAAAAAAGTCGTTTAAGGGGCCTTAAGCAATAGACCGAGTGTGATGGGCTGCTTAGCTTGCAGGACAATGCCATAACTGAGCTTCTCAAAAGTACGGTAAACCATCAGCAGGCCGATTTTATCGGAGGGCAGTGACAGTGTTTCATTAGTGAAAGTATCATGAATCTGAGTATTTACATAAATAGCCATGATGTAACCGGGCTTTATGTTTTCGCGCTCACCTTTGTTGATGATGACATTGTCAAATTTCCCTATCTTATTAGTACCTTTGACGATATGAATAATTCTGGCTTGTAGGTTTTTTTGTGGCAAAGTACTGGGCGTAAGCGATGAGGGCTGTCTCTGTTTTTCAATCAACAGTAAGCGGTCGCCTCTCAGGATTTCCTCCGACGAGCGGGTAATGTTCAATGTCAGGAAACTACCGTTAACGTGTTTCAGGGTTGCCGATCCCACATCTAACGCTATAACTCCCAGCACTTCCTTAGTTTCAGGGTCTACGAAAATATCCTGCTTACGATAGACTCCTACATTGACAGTATCTTTCAATACGCCTCGTGCATAAATGATATTACCTAGCGTGCTCATGAGTCTTCCCGCTTTCCCGCCGATAACATATGGCGCTTTATCGAGTACTTCTGGCGAGTTGAGGATCTGACTGTTATTGAAAAATTCGCTGATTTTATTCAAGGGAATTAGGGGCGTGACACTTGTTAGGGAGTGGCTTTGGCTGTCTGGGCTTAATTTTATGGTTTTGCGCTCGTCGAAAGGCCACGTTTTACGGATAACCATAAGCTGTGGTTTGTTATCAACCTGAGTCAGCTTGATAACATCTCCAGGGTGAATATCATTATAATTAGAAATAGGGTGATTTACCCCACAGGCTTCTGACCAGAGCCAATAGTTCTTTAGGAATATGTCGAAAATATCCCAGGGCGTGTCATTGGACGTTGCCGTATAGCTCTCAGGCCGATCATCTCGGAGTAGTTCGTTACAGGAATTTCCCCAAGCCATCAGGGAAAAACACCATAATACACTTCCTATTAACCATTTTCTCATTGTTATGTCTCTATCTCAGCAGAGCAGACTTTGGCTGTTTTCTCGCACATGATACCAGCGTTTCCAAGTAGTAAACCAGTGAGACAGGTCTCATCAACCGATTGAATGGTCAGTTATATTAACATAATCGTCATTTGGCGTATAATCGACAGAATCAGCTTCGTCACGAGTGACAAAATACAGAAAAGTCAATGAGGAAGACTCAGCTTGCTGATTATGCTGAGGCCTCACTCGTATTAACCATGTTAATTTGTGTCATTAGGAAGTGAAACTTACAATAGCATATGAAGAAGAGTGTGCTTTCCGATTTGGATAATGCACGTAAGGTTATATTAGCTTGGAACTACATGATTTATGGCAATATTGACTATTCTTGAATACCCTGATGACCGGCTCCGCAAAGAAGGTGTTGTTGTTGAAATCTTTAGTGATTCGCTACGCGCATTCATCGATGACATGTTCGATACCATGTATGAAAGCGCAGGAATTGGCCTGGCAGCCACTCAGGTCAATGTTCAGGAACGTATTTTTGTGATGGATCTGTCAAAAGACAAGAGCCAGCCAATGGTATTCATCAACCCTAAAATCACTCCGCTAACGGAAGAATTTAGTGAGCATGGTGAAGGATGTTTGTCTGTTCCAGGGGTTTATGAAAACTTGAAGCGACCAGCCAAAATTCGCATTAATGCACTGGATCGTAACGGTGAGCCATTTGAGTTGGAATGTGAAGGTCTTATGGCTGTCTGTATACAGCATGAGGTGGATCATCTGAATGGCAAGCTGTTTGTGGATTACTTGTCTAACCTTAAGCGTACACGGATTAGAAAGAAGCTGGAAAAACAACATAAAATAATAAAATAATAAAATAATAAAATAATAAAATATCACCATTACACTGTATGTTTTTCATATTAATATGCAGTGTAGTTGTTAGTACCTATATTAATGATTGAACCAGTATTTTAATATTAATGTGTTATTTTATGTTGTTTTATTAAAATCACCCTTCCCTATAAAATAACGAGTGCAAACAATGCTGAATTATTGTTAAAAGATTAATAATTGTAAAGTGTGTGTTTTTTAAATAAATTTTTAACCTGTCTGTGGGCCGTCCAGTTATGTTTATTTATTTAAATAACCCACTCAATTTGTATTCATTATTGATGTCAATAGAGCCACTAATACTAATATTAATGCTAGTATGCATGCTAATATTCTAAAAACTAAATGTTTTTTTACTCTATTGATAGGTAACAGATATTGATAATCTTTTTTTATTTTATTGATGTCAAGATAAGCTGAACACATGTTTAGCCACCCACCTTTATTGTCATAAAATTCTTCTATCGTGATGATTTTGTCTCTAAGTCTATTTATTTCTTCTTGATGTTGTAATGATAATTTGTTGAATATTGACTTTATATGGAAATCATCAAAAGCGGGACGATTGAATAAGTCGATAAGCTCATAGGATATTTCTTGATGGCTTAATCCCGTACCGGGTAAACCAAAGCCTGTAAAATAGTAATGTTCATCTTTTTTATTAACCAACATAACATTAAAGTCGCGTCCGGCACCTATGGGATGTTTTTCGAAATAATCTTTATGGTTTTTAAAATAATAAATGGTACCTTCTTGAATTGTCGGTGGAGGGATGTGTTTTGGTATCTGATCTGTGTTTTTCGGTGAATTAACGATCGATATAAAGCTGGCTAGTGATGTTTTTTTTACACCATTAATATTGATGGTTAAAGGTGTTTCTGTCTGTCTAGCAAATTTATGATTGAATGCTTTTTTACCAACTAATAACAGAATCGTATTGTAATAACTAATTTGGAAAGCGATGTTACAGTCTATGATGCTGAACATATTGTTTAATGCTGATAATGCTTTGGTAGCTTCAACCTCTGCTGCGACAATATAGTGAAACTGGCCCAAATGATCCATAACTGATATCTGTTTATATATATCCATAGGTGGACAGCCATGTTGTACAAGTTTTATTAAATCACTCAGGATAGTATTTTTTATAAGTGAATGGTTTCCGAATTTATTGTTATAGGATTGTACATATCGGCAGCAATCTGTCGAATACATTGGGACAGAGTTAATTGTTGTTATAAAAAGTTCATCTGCGGGATTCTCTGATTCGATTAAATTCTGCAGTTGTATGTAACGTTGGTAATAATTTTGACAAAAAGTAGAAAAGCATTGGGATGCCAATACGTTTATATCCTTTTGAGTAGTTTTTCCTTTAAATATTGAATAAATAGAGTGGCTTTTTGATAATTTCCGTATTTGTTTGCTTGTTTTATCTGGTAATAGATGAGGGATAAAATTAGTTGTTTCTGTTGTATTGTTCGGAGATTCTTCATTACTGATTGTGGTAATGTAAATAGAGCAGTCGTGAGACGTTGTATTTGTGTTATCTGAATAAACTGAGTTGGATAGAGTGGTAGGATTGATGATAGTTAATTCCATAATATTAGCAAAAAGAAAACTTAGTGAGTGAATAGGATGTTTTATAAAGACACATTACTTGTTGGGTTTTTATTAAGTAAAAAAGTTCAATTAATATCAGCCGGAAGTTTATATGCCAGTCAAGTGATCGATAAATACTCATCAGCGATAAATTAACGAAAATACCAATGGAATAATTCGAAGCACTTGACCTAAAAAAAGTGCGTTGAGTCATTTGACAGAAGCCGATGTAGGAGCAGTGGGGTTGATTAATACCATGCTCAGAAAGGTTTTAGAAGGGCGCAGGCACCGATCGAAGTCTGTGCCGATCTGTCGCCGACTGCGCTTATTTGCTTGAATTCAGTATGACGTATGATATGGATTTATGAGAGTACGGCATTTATAAAATAAATCAGAAATTTTATTAAACTCCATGAGATTTCTTTCAAAAACACGAACTGAATATTGCATGGCGCAATGCCATTTTGGCTGATCTAGGTAAGTATCTGTCATAATATTGGCTAATGTTGAGAATTGCGGAACCAGGCTGTATAAAAAATCGTTTGTATATATAATAATTTGTAAAAACTTCTAGAAACCTTCCTGATTTAAAAATGAGTTCTTGATTACTTCTCCATAATAAAGGTAATTTTTTAGACATAAATTCTTCTAGAAGATTTTCAATATTGCCATATATTATTTTTAATATTTTTAATATTTTTAATCTTAAGTCAGTTTTACTTTTATGACAGAGGCACCACTGTTAATGGCCTCATTATTTAGCGCCAAGAATAGCGCCAAGAAGTCAAAAGTTTTCTGCCTTAACACCCACATTTTATGTTGGAAAAATACTTGTTTGATAACGATATTGTTAAATTTACTATATAGAGACCTCGGCATAACCGGCGACTTTATCTGCGATCATTAAACTTTCCTCATTTTGTCACCCATTACGAAACTCATTGGGGCATTTAACGCCAAATAATCGGTTTGATACCTGTTTCTAGTGCTCTGCACCGGTTTTCGACGTACCTATCCCGCAGAACATATTTTTGGCACACCATAGAGCAGCAAAAACTGAGTGCCTTTGCGAATGTTCGCTTCCATAGCGGCGAGTCCAAAAAGCGTCGTATTTTTAGCAAGACCCATGAACCGAGTTCTGGCAAGCCCGTCATGTCTTTTATATGTGGCAAAAGGACGCTCACCGCCCGCCCGTGTTACCGCTATTTCTTTGTTACGAGTTCGTTCTCCTTTCGATAAAGGCTTTCCTCTGTAGCCCTTACGTTGAACTTGGTCTTCAATACCTAGCTTCGCTAATGTCTCTCGGGTCTGCTTAGAGCTGTAAGCGGCATCCGCGTACAGGGCTGTTTCATAACCCAATAACAAGGTGTCGTGCTTCTGAGAATCGTGAACATTACCCGGTGTCACGCTTTGGCTGTGTTGTGAAGGATTTTTGCATGCCGATATTTTACCAGAATATGATCGGCTTTGTTGAGTTATGCTGAGGTCTCGTATAAGAAGTTTTGCCATGCTAATTTTAAATCTCTGAATTTAAAAGGAAAAATGACTACGATATCGGCACTATTTACTTAAGCGAAAAAGATAGAAATTGTGGTAAATTTGCGAAAGGTGTAGTAGGTGCTACTATGAACCATAATTTTTTAATTCGCTGAAAAGCAGGTGTAGCAATTTATTTCAGCGCTGTTCGTATATTTAACAGATAGTTGCTTATACGAAAAGCATACGTATAAGAAACTGTTATGTGTTTAATCAACTTTGCACAATTGTTCGCACACCTATGAAGGAATATATAATTTAATGCCAAAGATTGAACTTGAACATTCGAAAGGAGCAGTTAATAGAGCAGGAAAAACTTTATTATCTGAATCTAAAGATGAGCATAGTGATGCAAAAAAAAGTACTAGATAACTGGAGAGCTTGCCATGTTGCTCCATTAAATAGCTTTCAAACCTCACTTAGAAGAAAGCTTACCAAAATCGATGTTGAGGCATTAGTTTCTCAAAGATTAAAACGAACTCCTTCAATTTTATCTAAGTTAGAACGAAACCCAGGAATGAACCTAGCTAGAATGCAAGATATTGGGGGCATTCGAACTGTTGTTAACGATATGCAAAAAGTACGAGAAATTGAGAATGCTTATAAAAAAGGAACTAACGTTTTTTCAATTGTGAATAATGGGAAAGATTATATAAATTACCCTAAGGATTCAGGGTATAGAAGTGTTCATATGATATTTAAATGTAAAAATGGATTCTCTATAGAATTACAAATTAGAACATTTATTCAGCATGCTTGGGCAACTGCTGTTGAAACGATGGGCACATTTCTCAATTTATCATTGAAATCTAGTGAAGGCCTTGAAGAATGGCTTGATTTCTTTTCTTTAGCAAGCTCCGCTTTTGCAATCCTTGAGAGTACGCCTAGAGCCCCGGAGCATGATCAATATAGTGCTCAGGAAGTCTTCGAAATGCTGTTAAAAAAAGAGCAAGAGTTAGATGTTTTAAATAAATTGTCTGGTTTTAGAGTAGCTGCACGTCATATCAAAGAGGATAAAAACAAAGGGCATTATCACCTTGTAGTACTCAACCTAGATGAGAAATCCGCCAATATATATTCATATGCTCCTAAAAATATAGTACAAGCAAATATTGACTATTCCATAAAGGAAGAGAAGGTAAATCAAGGTGAAAATATTCAAGTGGTACTGGTAACCTCTGAATCTATATCTGGATTGAAAGAAGCATACCCTAGCTATTTCCTTGATGCTCAATTATTTGCAAAACAAATATCCGTTGTTAAGAAAAGTTTAGATAAACTGAGATAGTAAGTACACATAATAAAATCAAGGAATAAAATCAATGGGTCGGAGTAATTGATTTTCCGACCCCTTGATTTTGATGGACGGTAATGGCGATATCGGTATTCATGCCTTCAAGGAATTTGCCCGTACAGGCTTTGGCGGCATGCAAAAGCCCTAGACTCGCCAGACTGGGAAGTGTCAGAGGACTCTGACGTCCATTTTCTCTCCTTCCGGCCGCGCACCGGTCAGCAATATGGCCGAGCGTGTCAGCGCTAACATCGCCGAATGTGCCTGCATCGGGTGCGGCGTCAATCCCGAAAGAGTCCAATACCAGCACGATGGCGCGTTTTTTTACCGCACACCGTTTTCGTTCTGTTTTCTCTGTCTACCGGTGTCCAATGTCTTGTTCGGCAGTCTGTCAGTGTGATTCGACGGTAAATCCTCGGTACTTCTACGGCATACCAGTTGTGACCATTAACTGTTAGTAGCGTATGACAACACAAGCCAATACCTGAATCCGTGACTTATT
>JAGLCE010000138.1 GCA_023146365.1 Endozoicomonadaceae bacterium | reverse complement strand
GTTTTTAAATAAATTGCGGACAATTCTCAGTAAAAAATTGAATCCTGAGCCTCACTCTGTGTTCTTAAGTTCGGGAACTGTGCAAGCAATGAATAAGTCACGGATTCAGGTATCTGTATAGGCATTAGCTAGACGTTTTAATTCCGTAAGATCATTAAGAAAATAATGTTTCATGTCATCAAAATATCGATATTCTCTTAAGAAGTGACAACTATCAATAGTCACGGGCAGTTCCATATAGAACGATAGACTCTCAATATATAATTCAATTATGTAAAAGGTCACCATGATCAATCTAGAGGGTATGTGTCGCTGAGTGGTTAGAATATTGGCGTTCTCAGCGCAGTAACTCTCATGACTGGTGTTTTGACCTTCGAGACTAAACCAATTGGTTAAAAAATCGCTGAACTATTTAGAGAATAAGATGGTCAAAGAGTTCGTGTTTATAAATAAATCATGGTTGGTATTGAGTATGATGGATAAAGTTACTAAGAACGATGCTTCAAATAAAATAATGGTTGAGTCTAAAGATGTCAATAAAGAATCTAACAGTGGATCTCGTTATAATGTTCGAGTTAGATCCGAATCTATTCCACAGACAGGGAGATCATGTGAGCAAAGAGATTCTGGCAGTGAAATAACTGAATGTAGTAAGAATAACCCTTTACTTTCAGGCTCAAGTCTACAAAGAAATATTAATCAACTTTCTTCAGGAAAGGATGTCTTTTATAAAGATGCTTTTGAAGATGAAGATGAAGATGAAGCCGTGCCTCCTTCTTCATTATCGGATCAACACAGAACTGATGATGAATACGTGCCTAGTAATACTTCTCATGGGGCTCGACCAAAAACGCGGAGTTACTCACGGCCAACTCAGTTCTCTATGGGTAAAGGTGCTTGTTCAAATTCAGGATGGAATGCTTTAACAATCAATTCAGTCAAAAACACATTATCAGAAATTGAAAAAATAAGCAATTTTGATGCTCATAGTATAGAAAAAAACAGAGGTGTCATGATTTAATAAAAACAATAAATATACCTGATTTCAAAACGAAAGATACAGTACATTTTATTAAAAAAATTATTCGATGGAAGTCGTTTTTCACAGACTGGAATTGGACAGTCAAGTCGATGTTTCATCATAAGTTAAGGGGTCTTGGCATATTTTTCGAAGTAACAAACGAGACCCTGTGTTTGCAAATAGAGTTAATTAAATCGTTGATATCGGCGATTAATATGGACTGTCGAGCCAATTCAATATCTATTAATTCTATTGGCCTGTCTAGTTTACTAAGTGATATAACGAGTCTTATTTGTAAGAGGTTATTAATAAATTTGCGTTCGGAAATTAAGAGTATGGCAATTGAAATATTGACCGTAATATCTTCAGGTAAAATAAATTTTATATTGAATGATATCTGTGGTTCGTTATCGGGGATAGTTAGACTTATTGAAACCAATTATTTGAGTAAAAATGATAATTGTGTTAAAGGTTCACTTGGTTTTTTGTTTAAATGTATAGCTAAAGAGAAAAGCCAGTTTAGATACTTTCAATTAGAAAATATATTGGTAAGCATAAACTCACTTGTTAAAAGTTGGGTGAAGGAGGATGCCAATATTAGAGATATCATTGATGTAGTTATCTTGCTATTGCCCTATTTGATTCCGCATATTAAACAGCCAAATAAACAACAGATTTGTTTGTTTTTAGGGGTGATGGGAAATCTGGTAGATAAATCCTTAAAAGAAAAGCATTGGCACTTTGATGAAATTTTTGAGATATTACTGTGCGCTATACCTAATAAGTCAAGTGAATTTGCATGTAATCATATTGTGATCGCTTTTCAGTCATTATCGGTTTTGTTACAGCATAGATTAAGTAGATTAGATGAATTGTTGTACAGGAATGCAATCGATTCATTGATTCTTGTTCTAGAAGAAAAAATCCACCATTGTGATGCTATTGATATTTGTAGACTTATCCACGACATCGGAAAAATTATATATTACGATGTTGATTTTAAACTTAATGATTTATTCGAAAAACTCTTGGATATTGCACCAGAAAAAATAAGTGATGTAGACGTGCAATATGCCTCCATTCTGCTGTGGGGTATAGGACGTGTCTCTAAGAAAATAGCTTTTAATGAGAAGTCTATTGATAATATAACCAAAATATACTATTTAGTAGACCCTTGTGTACAACAAAATATCCAAAACATTTCTCTTATTAATATGTCTCTTCTTCTATGGAGTTACGGACAATTAATAGAATATAAATTGGTACAAGGGGAGCCATTGAAGCTGAAGTTGTCATTGAAATCACTCATTGGATGTCAATTAAATTATTTGTTGAATGTTAAAGGAAATCTTATTGATCTTAACGCTAATCTTGTGAGTAGAATTATATTTGGTATGGTAAAAATGTTACTTTATGACCCGTATGTTAATAAGACATTGGTAGACGATTTTTTTGTTAAATTTATAACTCTTTTATTCGGAAGAGAGAGTGAAATAATAATTATAAATACCTGTAAACTAATATCGAGTATTGGGAGGTTTGTACGTATAGGAGCTAACTGGACGGAGGATGTGGAGGAATTTACCAATAGACTACTAGATAATATTATCCATAAAGAGACAGAAGAGATTGAGAAAATATGGCTCAGTACAATGTTGTCGATGCTTGATTCATTAGCTGTAATAGGATTAAGATTGAGAAATTTAAAAGTTCTACTTCGTAGGATTATGAGAAGTAACATGATAGATAAGTTAACATCTAAAAAAGATAAATCGTTGATGTTATCATCTCTCTCTTATTTTTATAGTTGGTCTGTCTCTTCTTTTTATAGTCGGTATGATGAAAACGAACAATTGAAAAATGAATTGGGTCAATTGATGCTCTCTTTAGTCGAACAAATAGACAGGATGTTCTTGGAAGATGAATCAGATAATTATCCTAGTATAATTATAAGATATGCTAAATTCTGGTTAGGAATTTATGATGAAAATATAAATATTAATTATGAGGTATCAATATCCAATGTGCAGAAAAAATTATTACTTAACTTAATGGAAAAGTATGTCTATTGTGAAATAACGAGCGAGGTTAGTATTAATAATCTGCCACCGGTTGATATAGCTTTTCTCAAATATATGTTAATTATTGAAATGGATGGTTTTCATCATTTTTTGAATAAGAAGCAAAGCATATTTACTGGTAAATCTATTGCAAAAATGAAGGCATACGCATGTATGGGATTTACTGTAATTAGTGTGCCCACTTTAGCAATAGAGTTTAATGAAACATTATGTTTTCTCTCATTATATGACAAAATCGATACTCATATTGCGAAGTATCATCCCTGCCCCTATTAGGATGCAGGCTATATCTCATTTCAACGCTCCTTCGTGATAATGTATATAATATCGTTTTAGAAAAATATCAATCGGCCATCGATGATAAGTTCTATTACCTAATCCAGATAGCCATACAAGCAGAAAGAGAGCGAGTGATTGAATTTTTATCAAAAAAAGAATGCCCGATTAATTTACCTCGTGATGATGCGAACGAACTATTTCGGATGGCATGTCGCAAAGTCGATATACAGTTAGTCAAATACTCGATAGCCGCCGGTGCCATCAATGGTGTTATCGAGGATAGTATTCCAGTCAATGTCAGAGATGATAATGGCAATACTTTACTTTATAAAGCAGTCATTCAAAGAAATTATAGCCTTATCAAATTACTGATAGACTGTGGTTTTGATACGAATATTAAAAACAATGATCAGAATACACATCTTAATATAGCTATAAACAATATAGATTTTAATATGATGATGTTCCTTATTAATTATGGAGCTGATCTAAATAGTGTAAATTACTATAGACACAGTTGCACCCATGAAATTGTACTGTTGATGAGAATTGCTAAGAATTCTGACAAACCTTATCTCGTAGTAATGAGCAAGCTGGATCAGTTTATTATTGGTTATTCTTTCGATCATGATGCGAGCTTAATGTCTATGGATGAGATAAGTGAAATCACAGCGAATAAATCATGTAATAAACTAACAAAGAGTCTTCAAAGTGTTGACCTAATTCCCAGCAATGGAAAGCCCCTTTTTATTAACAATCATGATATCAATGCATTTGACTTTCCAGAAGTCTTTGAATTAATAACATCCAAGGATTTTAGGAGTGCTTCATCCGACTCTGTGCCAGCATTGTTGTCGTTTCTTGTGAATTTTAAACTTAATCAGGGGGTGGTCACTGAGTAATCAATAACCACTATTCAGAAGAGTTAAAAGAGTCCATTATTCAGAAGATGATGTCACTCAATAATGTGCTTATTTCTAAGTTGATATTGCATCTAGTGAAAAATTGATAGTGCAAAAAAAAGAGTAAGGAATAATTCATCGATTATCATTAACAAAAGGCTTGGAAGGCTTGGAAGGCTTGGAAGGCTTGGAAGGCTTGGAAGGCTTGGAAGGCTTGGAAGGCTTGGAAGGCTTGGAAGGCTTGGAATGCTTGGAATGCTTGATTGCGCGTAAACGCCCATTTCTCGACGTAGTTGTCCTTTTTTAAAAATCCAGGGTTTATGTCGACTCCTTACCGTGTAGGCTGCTGGACATAACCACAAGCAGAGCGGCGAGAGTACACAGAGGTTTTACGCCTGTTTCACCGAATTGATCAAGCCATGATCCCGTGTTAACTGCTTTAAACGGTGTTTTTCCGGTGTGTAATATTGCTGTGTTGTCGTGATAGATTCGTGTCCGGCAAAAATCGATAAGTCTTCAATATCCATGACTTTGGCTAGATGTGACAGTGCGGTATGGCGTAAAGAGTGGAAGGTTTTGCCTCTTAAACGATCCGCTAGATCCTTATTGTCAGGCTCTACTCTGTGTGCGCAGAATTCCATAAACTGACTGAACCATTTTCTGATCTGTCTAGGTGTTATGGTGCGATAATTATCAGACTCCTGTGTCGTGGGGTACAAGCGTGGTGCTAACGGAAATTCGTCTCTCGAAAAGTCAGACACATGATGAAACTGGCGATAGCGAATAATGCTTTGAAGCATCGCTTTATTGAGGGGAAGGGTGCGCAATCGTCGTCCTTTTCCGTGTATATGCAGAGTGAGATCACCCTGGTTATCCGTTCGGATATCACGGCAGCTATGCTGAGCCAGTTCAGATTGTCTGAGTGCCGCACCATAGGTGATGGCAATGATATAGTGAAGGCGTGCTTTCTCCCGTTGCTGACGTTTGGATCTCTCTGGATAGGCTGACATGGTGTCAAGCACTGCCTGCCACTCATCCTGGAAAAAATAGCGGGGTTCTGCATGGCCTCGTGCAAACTTCTCACCGGTCTTGTCGAAGCCACTGGCGGGATTACCCAGAATATAGCCTGTGATATGCAAGTAGCTGAAAAAACTGCTGAGCACAGTGATGATTTGGTCTGTGCTTTTTCCTGGCTTGATCGGATTAGGAAAATAGACTTTGTCTGGATGGTTATGATCAACCCCTGGCGCGCGCCAGTGTGGCCATGGGGCTTGTATGAAGTCAACGTAGGTTTCTATGTCAGCGACGGTGATTGCGTCATACCCTTTCCATAGCTCTTTGCGAATAAACGCAGTAAACCGTACCAGTTCGCGCGTGTAGCGTCTTACTGTTTCGTTAGAGCGTCTTGCAGCACGTCGTAGAAAAAGAGCGAGTGCCTCTTTATCTGACGATACCCCCAGCCGATTATGAATGGCTGGTTTTGTGTTGGTCACGCCGATAGGCTGGGGGGTGTGTGAAATATCGTGCATATCAGCACTATATCAGACTCTGGTGCAGTGTCATAACAGACGATTGAACGGATCTGGGGGAATATGTCTGTTGGATCGGTCGGTGATAAATGCCCTGAATGCTTGATGCTGTGTAGGCACTACTTACTCGTTACCCGTTTTAGCTGTTTGTCACCTTTAGCGTATGCTGCTCCCCTGTTATGCTGTATGAACCTTCCGAATGGTTAATGAAAAGCAATGACTATCCGTACCCGAGTCGCTCCATCGCCGACGGGTGATCCGCATGTCGGCACCGCATATATCGCTCTGTTTAACTGGGTTTTCGCCCGTAGTCATGGGGGTGAATTTATTCTTCGCATTGAAGATACCGATCAACAGCGTAGCACACCGGAATCTGAGCAGATGATTCTGGACTCTTTGCGTTGGTTAGGTCTTGAGTGGAGCGAAGGGCCGGATGTTGGAGGCTCGTGTGGTCCATACCGGCAGAGTGAGCGTGGTGACATTTATGCAGAGCATACGGATATTCTGTTGGAAAAAAGAGCGGCATTCCGTTGTTTTTGTTCTGTTGAGCGTCTCGATGTGCTGCGTGCCGAACAGATGACCAACAAGCAGATGCCTGGTTACGACGGCCACTGTCTGCATCTTAAAGACGATGAGGTTCAGGCCAAAGTGGCGGCTGGCGAACCCTATGTGGTGCGGTTGAAGGTGCCGAGTGAGGGAGTGTGCAGTGTCAATGACATGCTGCGTGGCACTATTGATATCGACTGGGCTCAAATTGATATGCAGGTGTTGGTCAAAGCTGACGGTATGCCGACCTATCACTTGGCGAATGTGGTGGATGATCACCTGATGGGTATTACCCATGTTATCCGTGGTGAAGAGTGGATTAATTCGGCGCCCAAGCACCAGCTGCTTTACCAGTATTTCGGCTGGGATATGCCGACATTGTGCCATATGCCGCTGCTGCGAAATCCGGATAAAAGTAAGCTGTCCAAGCGGAAGAATCCGACCAGTATTAACTACTATCGTCGTATGGGCTATCTGCCGGAGGCGGTACTGAACTACCTCGGACGAATGGGATGGTCCATGCCGGATGAGCGGGAGAAGTTTACTCTGAACGAAATGGTCGAACACTTTGATATTCAAAGGCTTTCACTGGGTGGGCCGATCTTCGATCAGGAGAAACTGGCCTGGCTGAGTGGTCGTTGGATTCGTGAAAATTTGACCGTGGATCAATTTGCCGATCGGTTGTTCGGTGAGTGGTTGAATGATGACTATATCAAGCCGTTCTTGCCTTTTGCCAAGGAGAGGGTCGAGCGGTTTACTGATTTTATTGCGTTGTCAGGCTTTATGTTTACCGGCATGTTGGATATTAAGCTGGATGCTTTGACGCATAAAAAACTGGATGATACCGGCGTGAAAAGAGCCCTGCAGTTCGTATTGTGGCGGTTGGAAGCGTTACGGGAGTGGGATAAAGATACTATTTTTGCCGAGATCAAGAGGCTGGCCACCGCGATTGATCTGAAGGTAGGGGAGTTGATGCAGCCCATTTTTGTTGCTATTGCTGGGACATCTAGCTCTTGGTCTGTGGTGGATTCCATGGCCATCTTAGGGCCGGATATGAGTCGTGCCCGTATCCGGTATGCGATTGACGTGCTGGGTGGTGTCTCCAAGAAAGAAGGCAAGCGGTTGGACAAAGAGTACAAGCAGTTGTCTGAGTCCTGATGACAATTCAGTAGCCAGTAGCCAGTAGCCAGT
>JAGLCE010000137.1 GCA_023146365.1 Endozoicomonadaceae bacterium | reverse complement strand
TCTTGAGCGAGGAATAATGGGTAGCTCCTAAAAAGAATACCATCAGGCGAGACCAAACACTTAACCATTAAACCTTTTCCGTCCTGTGGCGATATAGTCAAAGAACATTCATATCTAGACTACGAGGTTTTCATTATATAGATAGTTTGAAAAAATGTTTAATTAAAAACAATTATTTTTTATTAAAAATAATGATTCATACTTATTTTGAGAATTTAGTATTTTTAGTAGGAGGAATAATGAATAAGAAATGTCGCGAGGCGATCTGCGGTTCAACATCAGAAATGCTACTCTTTATTAAAGCGAATAAAATCGATATTGACGTTAATCGTCTTGAAGAGCTGGATGAAAAAGTTAAGTCTACTAGGCACTCCAAGCACTCAGAGTTTCTGAAAGAGTCAAAGAAGATCAGAAATTATTTGAAGCTATGGTTCAGCTCAAAAGATGAACCGGGCAATATGGAGTTCACTCAACAAAACTGAAGCCATTTTTTATGCGCTTTAATCTGGTATAGTTACCCTTGAGTCAGCCTTTAAATTTTGACATCTAATTTGAGCATGACGATCAGTTGGTGTCACAACATTGAGTTTGCTGTATTTGTGTTGAAGCGTTATTACAGAATGTCAAAACAAGCTGCACGAACCGGAATAACGCATACGTTGGCTGCAATGTGTGTTTGTCATGACACCAAATTTTTACCACTTCGATCATCGTCTTGTACTCGAAAGCCCGCTGTTCAGTCAGTTCATCAGGAGGTTGCAGCATTTGAACCTCCGACTAAAGAGATCGTCGCAGCCTCTAGCTTTCCTGATGCACCAAACATCTGCAGTCTGTGTTTCTTCAACCAGCGCATGCGACGATGACGAGCAACAATCTGCATATCCACATCTCGGTCACATTCGTCGACAATTTCCATACCTAGCAGTGTTTCGATCAGGTCTTCTAAGGTAACAATTCCCTGTATATCACCGTACTCATCCACCACCAGAGCAATATGAGAATGCTCTACCAGCAAGCGGAAAAACAGCCGATCAACCCGTTCGCAATCCATCACCCGAATAATAGAGCGCCGCAAACAGCCTAGCGTAGTCGTACCTTCGGGGTGATGATGTGTAGCCAGCACTTCCGCTCGCAAGACAAAACCTGTGATATCATCCGGCCCCCCCTCATAAACTGGAATACGAGAGAACCCTGCATCATTGTGCTTTTCCAGATACTCCGCCGTTGTCACCGATTGAGGCAAAGAAAAAACGACGGTTCTTGGCGTCATTATCGTGTGCAGACGGCCTTCATGAAAACGTAAAAGACTCTGGAGGATATGACTCTCTTCCGTAGACAGCTCGCCCTGACGACGCCCCAATTCTACTAACGCTGAAATTTCCGAACGCAGTTCACTTTTATCACTATGAGCTCGGATCATGCGCGATGTCAGCAACTCCAGACACCAGAGCACTGGCAATAGTAAGCGAATTATCCAAACTAGACAGACAGATGTCATGGGCACTAAGTGTCGCCACCAAGTTGCACCGATGGTTTTAGGGATAATGTCGGAGAGTACAAGAACCAACACGGTCATAACGGCAGAGACCACTCCGAGATACTGACTACCAAACATGACAGCAGCCTTCGCACCAACACCCACAGCACCTGCAGTATGAGCAACCGTGTTAAGAATCAGGATTGCGGCAAGGGGACGATCAATATTTTCCTTCATCGCCGTAATACGTTTTAAATAATAATCGCTCTTTTGTTCATGCTCCATACCCGCCAGCCAAGACGGGGTAATACTAAGAAGTACGGCTTCAAAGACTGAACACATAAATGAAACAAAAATAGCTACCAGTGCAAACACTACCAGCATTAACAAATTGGAATCCTCATATTATCCGAACATACTTGTATCGTACATGAATTCATATTAAAAAATACAAAAAATTTATTATTGTTATAAAAAAACAATCTGGTTAGTAATCCTAAAACCTCAGAATAACTAAACAAAGTCGATCATGTTTTGGTTCGAGGTAAAATATAAGCGTGCCAAAATAGATGATTGTCTTATCCAGTCGTCGGTTTTCCAGCTGTCAATAGATAGATCAATTTGTCTGCTGTTAATTAATAGATAGAATCATCAATTCATGTAAAGAAGAGTCTGTGATTACAGAAGAACAACCCATAATAAGAAACGATGATATAATGAATATCAGACCATTAACTTTGATTATCTGGAAGCCAATTTAACGACAAAAAAACAGTAAAAATTGTCTCCTTTTGAATTATCCGTTATTGCTTTTCCGATGATTTAAATTCAACTTCAATCCGACGATTCGTTCTTTAACGATGTTATCGTCCGAAATCGACCGTTATGATTCCACATAAAACGTAACTTCTCAATAATCAGGGGCAAGCGTGTGTCGGTTATTGTGGCAATCTAGGATCTAGTCTACAAAATAACGAACAGATATGTATTACCACGCAGGAGCGTGGGGACGAGAAATTTATTATTTTTATATGACATCAGAAACTTTTTCAAAGAACAATTGTCTTAAATGGCACGTACTCTATTTATTGTTATTCAATAAGATAGTATTAATTATGTTATTCAAAGGATACAAACATGAATGTAAGCAATAATTATTTTCCACCATCTGTGAGTCAAAAACAATCAAGTGGTTCTGAACACACTCAATTAGATTCAGTGGCGACCCATCGTATGGTACCTACGGATATGGAAGATTCTAAACTTCCACAGCCTAGGCCAGAAATAAGAGAAAGGACAATAAAACCCGATTATAACGTTAACGCCGATGAGAATGAATCTCCTAGAACAATTGAAGACATACGTATGCAGTTAGAAGCCAAAGGGTATTGCGCCGTTGAGAATGATTTTAATGAAATTGCATTAGGTATAGATTATAATGATGCTGTAGCACTTGATGACTTTACATGCTCATCACATGAAGCAATTTACGGTGCTGCTGGCTCTAGTCATGCTAATGAGAAGACTTTCGACATGGATGCTACTATCAATAGAGGGGTGCCGTCGTGGAAGCATGATGAAGAGGAGCGGTATCCAGATAATATTTTGAAGATTATAAATAAAATACTTGAAAATATTAACAAAATAATTCCTGAAGATCATTTGGGAGTCAGAATGGCTGGATATCATAATAATTCATCAATTAAGCCAGGTATCGGTTATCATCAAGACTATTGGCCATATACTGCCGATCCTTCTTATCTTATTTTTTGTGTGATTCAGTTAAAACATGGCACTACCATGGAGAGAGAAGTAACTTCACACTTGGGGTTGGGATTTGTTCACTCAGATAATAAAGATGATTATTCTGCTCTGCTAGCAGATATAACGCCTGCCTATGACAAGGTTTTAATGATTGACAATCCAGATGACATAGCTGATGCGGAGATGAAGAGTCTCACAAAAAATCGAGTTATACATCTAAAAAGCATAGAGGATATCACTGGTTCTGGATATGTAATAAACCAGAAGACAGGGGGGATATGTATTCTTCATTCTAGAGAACTTAATGAGGAATTAAGTAGTAGAACATCATTGGTTTTTCGTATTTTTAGTGAAAATGACTTGAATGTAACAAAAGAATTTACTACTCAAGATGTAAAAAGTATGAGGATTTTTCAGAAAAAACTAAGTGACACACACTGGTCCGATAAAACTCAATCGGATTAAAGTAGTTTAAGGCTTTTCGCGGGTGTATGATGATTAGACATTGAGGCTCATCAATTTTATGTCTAGATAAGCCGCCAATTTTCATTCCTTTTTGGAAGAATCGCCGTAGCAGGTCAATGTGGTGGTTTCTTCTATGGCTCAAATAACATTTCAATAAACAGGTGACTATCTAACCATATGTTTTTGAAACAGTTTTTGGGTTCTGGCGTTCGATTTTAGAGGCTTTAAAAATCGGAGATTCGTATTTCCAGAAAGGCTGGTAATAGACAGTCATCAGGTTTAGTATTTTTTAGACCAAAACCCTGTCAAGAGACAAATGAATTATATTACGCTTTGCCCCTGGTTATTGAACAGTGACTATCAAACGCCGAAATACGCGCCGGATTAATCCACTGTTCCACCCAGTATTAACCGTCATCTGCCATTAACCTCTAACAACCATGTTCTCTCTGATCTCTTCGCCGATGGTCGTATCGGATCCATGCCCCGTCACAACGACAGTTTCTTCATCCAGTATATAGAGCCGTTTCCGAATAGAACGTTCAATAGTTGGATAATCTCCGCCCCAAAGATCCGTTCGCCCGATCCCCCGCCTAAACAGTGTATCTCCGGCAATTAACAGTTTGTGATCAGCAAACCAAAAGCTCATGGAGCCAGGGCTATGCCCTGGCGTATGCATAGCCACTCCTTGGCAACAGGTTAACGCTTCATCATCGTGCAGCCAGAAATCTGGCCCTGGCACTGGATGGTAAGGTATACCAAACATCCGGCATTGGGTTTCCAGGTTGTCCCACAGAAATTTGTCGTCCTTATGCAGGTGGATAGGTGCGCCAGTCTTTTTTTTCATCTCACCACTGGCCAGAAAATGATCCAGATGAGCATGCGTGTGAATAAGTGCAACAATCTGTAGATTGTGAGCATACACTTTCTCAAGAATAAGGTCTGCATCCCCGCCAGGATCAACGACGATACCTTTGCGAGTGAGAGGGTCTCCAATAATAGTACAATTACATCGCAGGGGACCGACAGGAAAAGTCTCCCTTATCATTCCAAGCGTCTGATTCATACGTCTTCCGATGGGTTGGATCGTGCAACCAGTGGCACGTCGGCCATTTTAAAACAGACAAGAATATCACAATGCCAGCAGGAGCATACACCACTGCCTGTTAGTCGCAGCATAACGTGATGCCCTGTTTCTCGATTCAGACTCCTGGCTTCCAACCAGACGTAATTGGATAACGACGGTCACGCCCAAACCCTCGCGACGTAATACGCACCCCTATCGGCGCTTGACGTCGCTTGTGCTCATTGATATCCACCAGCCGCAACACCCGATAAACCGTATCTCGATCAAACTTCTGTGCGATGATGTACTCGGCGCTACGATCCTGCTCAATATACAACTCAATAATACGATCCAGAACATCATAAGCAGGCAGGCTGTCTTCATCGACCTGATCCGGTGCCAGTTCCGCCGAAGGAGGTCGGTCAATCACACGTTGCGGTATCACAAGCGAGATCGAATTTCGATAACGAGACAGACGAAATACCAGCGTCTTGGGAACATCTTTCAAAACATCAAAGCCACCAGCCATATCACCATACAGAGTGGCATAGCCAACAGCCATCTCACTCTTGTTGCCAGTGGTCAGTACCAGATAACCTTTTTTATTGGATATCGCCATCAGTAATACGCCGCGACAGCGGGACTGCAAATTTTCTTCCGTCGTATCTGTGTCGGTTCCTTCAAACTCATCTTTCAGCGTATCGATGAAATCATTAAACATCGACTCGATAGGCAACACTTTATAATCAACCCCCAGCGTTCTGGCTTCCGTTTCCGCATCCTCTAAGCTTATCGGTGATGTGTAACGGAATGGCATCATAACGGCCTCTACTCGGTCGTTGCCGAGAGCGTCAACAGCAATGGCCAGTACCAGTGCAGAATCAATTCCGCCAGATAGCCCCAGCACAACACCCCGGAAACCATTCTTGTTGACATAATCCCTAACGCCTAACACTAGGCTGTCATACACGCGAGCTTCAAGGGTCTTGCTGTCATGGATTTCACCCTGCAAAAATTGTCCACTTTTGGTATCAAACTTCGCCAGTGACAAGCACTCTTCATGATTGACAGTGGTCATGGCTAGAGACGCATCAGAATTCATAACAAAAGAACCGCCATCAAAAACAAGCTCATCCTGACCGCCCACCTGATTGACGTAAACTACCGGTAATCCAGCATCACGTACCCGCTGGCTTACAATATTCATCCGATGATCCTGTTTATGTAGATCAAACGGAGAAGCGTTCAAATTAAGGATTAACTGAGCACCTGCAGCAGCGACATCTATCGCTGAATCAGCGAACCAGATATCCTCACAAATCGTTAAACCTATATTGACACCCTGGCACGCAAACACACTATATTTAGTACCGGCCACGAAATAGCGTTTCTCATCAAACACTTGGTAGTTAGGCAGATGACGTTTGGCGTGTCGACAGATAATCTTGCCATCTCGCATGACGATCACTTGATTTTCAAGGCCATGCTCCCCCATTGCGGGCAGCCCTACCACCATATCAATCCCTCTGACATCGGCCAATTGTGCCAGTGCGTTGTCAATCCGCAGCGCCAAGCTCTCACGCAGCAGCAAGTCTTCCGCTGGATAACCGCACAGTGCTAACTCAGGAAAGACAATAATGTCGGCCTGATGCTCGCGGTGAGCCTTTTGCGCACATTCGATAACGTTGCAAGTGTTGCCGTTAACATCACCCACCAGCAAGTTAATTTGTGCTAAAACGACACGCAACGTCGGTGTCATGTAAACCCCTGACTAACAGACTTGAAAAACGGAATATTTTCCGTGAAACTTCCACACATGGCAATGACATTGTGTACAATGGATATCAATAACAAAATAAAAGCTTTCGGGGATATCGTTGCAACATAAAGAGCCAGCCGACAGGGCTCTCTGGAAGAGAGGGTCATGGTCGACATTATTCAAGCATTCAGACACAGCACTGCTTGACTGGGAAAATCGTTACCGACTACTCAGGCTCTACAATATCTATCGCTGTCTGCTCGGTTTGATTTTGCTAGGTATAACGTTCACCCCACTGGCCGAATGGCTATTCAACGATGCGTCACAACGCGTAATTAGCTGGTATCTTAACTTCTATCTGGTCATTAACTTTGCTCTCTGGGGCATCCTGACCTTTTATAACAATCTAGGCGTTACCTATTCTTTTTTTGTTATCACGCTGGACATCATGCTGCTCAGCGTCCTGATACATCTGGTGGGGTTTGAAGATAATGGCCTGGCAAATCTCTATGTTCTTCCCATAGTCATCGGCAACATCATTCTCAGGGGGCGGCTGGGTCTTTTATGTTCCGCTATGGCTACCTTGTTCCTGCTCAGTATTAATATTCATCACTCTTTACCAGGCGTGTCACAGTATGTGGATGCCGGATTAAGCGGGCTACTTTTTTTTGCTACCGCACTGTTTGTCCAAAGCCTAAGAATTCGATTGCAATTTTCAATTCTAGCTGAGCGATTGAGCCGTAGCCGCGCTTTAAATCTTGAGCGATTGAGCGCCAGTGTCATCCAGCGGATGCGTACTGGTATTCTGGTCATGCAGGAGCCCGATACCATTATCATGATGAACGAGTCTGCTCGTGACCTACTATCGACAAACAACACAAAAGGATCATTAAAAATACTCTCTCCAACACTGTTGATCAGCTATCAGCAGTGGCTGAATAATCCTCATCTCCGCCCTGTTAATTTCAGTACGAAACAAGACGCACCAGATATCCTACCCCAATTCAGTCGGCAAGAGTTTGAACAGAGCAGTTACGTTCTTATTTTTCTTGAAGACCAAGCGGCACTTGCCCAGCAAGCGCAGCAATTAAAACTGGCGTCACTCGGACAGCTCACTGCCAGTATTGCCCATGAAATTCGTAATCCCCTTGGCGCCATTAGCCACTCAGCTCAACTGCTATCCGAGTCGACGGAGATAAGCGATACAGATCAACGCTTGCTATCCATCATCCATAAACACTGCTATCGCGTAAATGATATCGTCAAAAACATCCTGCAACTCTCAAGAAAGCAAGAGATTCATCCTGAACTTATTACGTTGAATTCATGGCTAAAAGAGTTTATTGAGACAGAATATTTCCAGAATATCGAACACCCAAACATTCAGCTAATAATACAGCATACCAACGTGTCGATCCATTTTGACATTTTACAGTTCCGGCAGATTCTACATAATCTCTGTCAAAATGGTTTGCGTTATAGTCTTCAACATACTAATAAACCAATATTAATTATCCGCATAGGTATCAGTGTATCAAAGTATCCTTGGCTGGAAGTTGAAGATCGTGGCCTTGGCATTCCCGACAAACTGTCTGACTCAATTTTTGAACCTTTTTACACTACGGACAAAAAAGGCACGGGACTAGGTCTTTATATTTGCAGAGAACTCTGTGAAATCAATCAGGCCAGCTTAGGACTTATGCCATGCAAGAACGAGCGAGGCAGTGTTTTCCGTATTTCATTCGCACACCAACAAAAACTAATCAACTGACGATTATGACCCATATCAATGTACTGATTGTTGATGATGAACCGGATATCAGGGAGTTATTAGAAATCACCGTGGGGCGGATGAATCTCACGAGTAATGCGGTCTCCAATCTATCAGAAGCGTTCGAATGTCTGAATCAGTGCGACTATGATCTCTGCCTTACTGATATGAACTTACCTGATGGCAATGGCATTGATTTAGTCGCACACATCCAGCGCACCAGACCACAGACCCCCGTTACAGTCATCACCGCCTATGGTTCTATGGATACGGCCATACACGCATTGAAAACCGGTGCTTTTGATTTTTTATCAAAACCCGTTAACTTGTCTCTTCTACGAGAAATGATCGGCAATGCCCTTAGGCTCAACGAGCCATCATCACCCAATAGAACCAGCAAGACTCAACTGATCGGTGACTCGAAGGTTATTCATCACCTTAAACAGAAAATCAAGAAATTGGCAAGAAGTCAGGCACCGATTTACATCAGTGGTGAATCCGGTACAGGAAAGGAAGTCGTCGCACGGATGATTCATGATCAGGGACCTCGGAGCGACTATCCCTTTGTACCAGTCAACTGTGGTGCCATACCTGCAGAGCTTATGGAAAATGAATTCTTTGGCCATACAAAGGGAAGTTTCACCGGCGCTGTCAATGATAAACCCGGCCTCTTTCAGGCGGCCAATGGTGGCACCCTGCTTCTGGATGAAGTGGCTGATCTTCCTCTTCAGATGCAAGTCAAATTGTTAAGAGCTATACAGGAAAAAAGCATTCGACCGGTGGGCAGTCATCAGGAAATTCCTATTGATGTTAGGATTTTAAGTGCAACTCATAAAGATATTGGCAGGCAAGTGGAGGAAGGGAATTTCAGGCAAGACCTATTTTATAGAATCAATGTGATCGAATTATTTATATCTCCATTAAGGGATCGTGGCGACGATATATCCCTGTTAGCGCAACATTTCCTACAACGACAAAGCCAAAGCTGCGGAGTACCTGAGGTCAAACTATCTGAAGAGGCGAAACATTATCTTGCAGGATACGATTTTCCTGGCAATGTACGGGAGCTGGAAAATATTCTTGAACGAGCGTTTACCCTTTGTGATGACGATATCATTAAAGTTGACGATTTAAGCCTTCGATCATCACACTTTATAACTTCTCATTCACACAAAAATCAGTCGCAGAAGGTCGACAACCTGGAAAGCTATTTAGAAGGTCTCGAAAAACAGGTTATCACCCAAGCACTGAAAAGCACTCAATGGAATAAAACAGCAGCTGCCAAAAAATTGGGAATTACATTTCGAGCGCTACGATATCGTCTCAAAAAACTGAACTTGCATGGTCCGGAAGATGAGACTGTTAACTAATATATCATGAAAGCATGGGCTACCGCTTAATCATCCATTGAAAAATCAAACTCCATATCCAGTTTGGGTCTTTGCACAAAGAAACCCTGTACATAATCGATCTGAGTACGCCAAAAGGCGTTTAGGGCGCAAGGGTTCTCGATAAGAACTGCTATCGTTTTTCGTTGCAAATTACCTAGCTTTCTGATTGTCTCTTTAACGATTTCTTCCTGCTCTTTATCATTTTCCATATTTTGTGTCATTGATGTATCCAGCCTGACATAATCCGTTCTAAATTCTTCAGCCACTTTCATCGGTTTCAGGCATAAGCCAAAATCACAGAGCGATGTTCTTAAGCCTATTTTTTGCGCTTCAGTGAGCAAGCGATGAGCATCTGAGCGATAGAGGATGGCATTTTTTTCACTGAACTGAAAAATCAGTGAATCAGCATTTATCGGGGTTTTGTTCAAGATCATCATCACCCAAGGCAACAATGTTTTATCTTGCAATGATACTGAGCTCAAATGAATAAACATGTGTGCTTTTTTTTGAGTCTGTTTTTTATGATTAATTAGCTGCTTGATACTTTCTAGAATGACCCAACGATCCATCTTGAGCGCCATTGGAAATCGATCAACGTCGCCAGCAAACCCTACTGCGGCAATTTCTTTGTCGTTGGGATCCATAATACGCAAAAAAACGGAGTAATGTTCTTCCTTGTCCCCAGACAGACTGATCAGAGGCTGATATAATAACCGTAACCGATTATTCTCCAGTGCGTAGCGCAGCAGTGCTTGGGAATCCCCCCCGCAAGCTTGTTCAGCCAGCTCCTCCTTTGCGTTAAAAATATGCCAGTGATTATGGCCTTTTTTTAACGCTCTGTTTAGGGTTCCATTAATTTTTAATAATAAAAGGTCAACATTTTCAGCATTACCAACGGGAAAGACACTGATAGACGTCGCGATCTGAGCGATTTTTTCGGAAATCTTTATCACCAGCTCATCCATCGCACGAGACAATTTGTCAGCCACCTGCTTCAATTTAGAAATATTCTGTGTACCCACAAGAATATGAAACAGTGATGCTAGATGATTTTCAATCAAAACGTTCTCGCCAAACACGCATTTAATCGTATCTATAATATCAGCCGCTACTTGCTGGATATGCTTTCCACCCAACACATGCTCAAGCTGTGCAATATTTTCAATACGAATCGTAAGAAGTGTAACCTTCTTGCCTTTAGTTGCATACCCTAATGCCTTTTTCAAAATCGCAGAGACTTTAGGGGCTAACGGTAAGTGATCAGCTGTTTCAGTTGAGGCTGCTTGTTCGACGTCAACAGATATTTTCGGTGATTCCAGTTCTAGCTTGCTATCACTTGAAGCCTCTACCTCTAAAGAGCTGGAATGATTATCAGTTAATCTCTTGACAATAATCCGTGAGAATTTCTGATCATTATACTGTACAGGCATAACAAAAAGCTGTACTGGAAACTCATTGCCGTCCTCGCTTATAGCAATACAATCTTCTGGCTCACTTGCAACAAGCTTTTCTAAACAATCATCCAATATGACCTTAATGTCTGAATTTTTACTAGAAATACGCTTGCTGATCAGCTGTCCTTCTAGCACAGCCGCCTGATCGCCCATAAAAAGCAACTTGGCCTGAGTATTGGCATACACGATACTGCCTTTCTGAATTTGCAGAATAGGTAGTAAAGACGCGTCAAGAATCATACGCTCATATGATTCTACCTTTTGCAGCCCATCATACATGCGGTTCATACCCCACGAACCGATCCTCCCTGAAGCCCTGTTTAGTGTTGTACCCTATAAAGCTTAACACAGTCGGTCAAGATTTCTCTACCAACAATCCAAGGCGTTGGCGGTGAATCTATTGCTATTAGAACCCTTTAGTCCGGTACTAGTTATATAAATACAAGTGCAATCGGTATCGTCTACTTGCGAACCTCCAGCTTTCGGTGTCGCCATAATAGTATAAACCAGCTTATTCGGTGAGGAGGAGGGACTGCGCATGGATGGACAATGATAGTTGTTAATGGGAGCAAGAACGTAAGCAATACGAATAGAATAGTGATCCTCTGGAGAAGTGTCGACACCTATAAGATTCGTCACATCATCCGTATATTCATTGGTCCGATTCATCCACATCTCCTGAAGCACCTGAATATTCAATAGGGTAGTATGAGCATCCATCCGATGTGAGACTTTCACGTAGCTATAATAAGAGGGAATCGCCAAAGACGCTAGCAAAGCTACAATTACCAAGGACACTAATATTTCAATGAGCGTATAACCTTGGAAGCACCTCACATTATACTCCATTTCACTAGATTATGATTCATAGATAGCTATCCTTTTTTGTTTATTAGTGCATCATTGGTCATCTATCGACATTCGATATCATAGTTTTCGGCCGAAATTCTTGCTCCCTCCGTCTACATGCCTCATATGAAGCTTGCCGACGTCTCCATTAGAATAACTCGTCAGCTGACATGTTCCATCTTTGCAAGGAGCCATAATAGGATGCCGCAAAATACCATTAATCCTGACTCCTGATGCTAGTCTATGAGCCTCGAACACACTGGCTTGCAGCCCAGCGTCAGAGTATGTGTCAATTTTCATAGTCCAAGTGTAGCTACTTAATTTTACATTGCGTCTCTCTAGGTTGTAACATATGGAAAATAAAATAGTCATTTCCCAATGTCGCTTGAACAACAAATCGCTCACCATAATTTGAAACAGCACTGGACCCTGTTCGCCAAGGCTGAATAGAATCATTCATCCGATTCATTGCTGGTATTTGCTCTACCAAATCCATTTTCCAGCGACTATAAGCATCCCAATTAATAGGATGCTTTGTAGTCTTCCTGAATGTGGTATGGTTAGGTGTCGGTTCAGCTACAATTCTTTATTCTAACAAATCATCTTCGTTAATTTCCCCTTTAAACACAGTAGCAGAAGTGCCAGTAATATCATTTTTAATATTTCCACCATCCGCACGAACCGATACTCCCTCCTCCTCCATCAGGCGCATAAGTGAAATTGGGTTATCATCCGCTGTCGAAAGAGTAAGGGCATCACCAAATTTACTACGGAAGCGTGCCGCCCCGACGACGCACATTGCTCATGCCCCAAACCAAGTCTGCTCATGGGATATCAGCTACCTGCCCTCAACCGTGCGAGGAAAATTCTATTATCTGTACCTGACTTTGGATCTATTCAGTCGAAAGATTGTGGGTTGGGAAGTGCATGAACAGGAAGATGGTGAGTAATCTGCAGCGCTGATACAGCGAGCTGTTCTGGCTGAGCATTACCTCACAGAAAGCCTTTAGTATTGTACTCGGATAACGGTAGACCGATGAAATCTCAGACCATGTTGAACAAGTTGTATGAGTTGGGGATTGCACCATGGCAAAACCATGATCATATATTAATCAGTCCAA
>JAGLCE010000136.1 GCA_023146365.1 Endozoicomonadaceae bacterium | reverse complement strand
GCGCAGGTCGCAGCCAAGAGACCAACCTTCCTGCCCTAGGTAGGCTGCAATTGGTGCATAGCCATCATAACCTTTGAAGGTGTAGGCGACACCTTCCTTTTTGGTGCCACTGTTATCCATGGGGAAAACATCAATATCCAAGGCAATATGATGCTGTTTGTCCAAACGAGTCGGAGAATGAAGATCAGCGCGTTATCGAAGCAGTAAGCACAATGCATGATTAACATGTGACCAAGAAAGAAATTAAACTATTTATCCCCGTATGAGGTTATCACGAGCGGTGTGTGTTGCTTATGTTGTGCATCTAGGGCAGGGTATTTTGTCGAAGAAGATTAATGCGATAGACAGAAAATCCGTTATTATTCTTATGGAGAAAGGTGAGAGGATAACGAGCATTATCCTTTATAAAACGGAATACTTTATCCTCAGGCGATGTTTTAAAACGAATATCAACGTTCGGATTGTCCAGCGATACCAAGCGCCAGTTGTTGTCAGCGACCACGGTTATTATGCCGTCAGAATGACTCTTGCGCTCAATATAATCAGCCAAGATATTTTGATTGTTTTCCGGTGAGGTATATACCACCGCTTCTGCACCGGTACCGACAAATTTACCGCCATAAGCGCGGTAATTATTGGTGGCCACCAAGAAGTGTTGCTGTTCTGCTATGGGTCTCTCCTGCCACATCAACGCCTCGATACGCTCCGCATCAGAATTGACCAATCGGCAGTGTTCATCGTAACGGGCAGGCTGGGTGATATTGATCTGGTAATCAATGCCGTCTATCACATCAAAGTGGTGAGTGGGGAAATGGTCATTGATTAAATTCTGTGGTGACGTGCAATCAGGATCAATTTGGTTAAACTGTCCGGCGGCACATTCCAACCACTCTTTTAGGTCTGAACCCGAAACTTTAAGCACCACCAAGTTATTCGGAAACGGATAAAGATCCACCACAGTACGGAAGGTCAACTCACCACTTTCAACTTCCGTATAGTTGGCTGGATCCTGTTGGCCGCCTGCCTTGAAAGGGGCTGAAGCCGCCAGAATGGGTAGACCCCTCAGTTCAGCATGATCGCTGGCCATCCGATGTGCGTAATCCATTTGTGCGTCATTCACGATCTGAATGCCGAGACTATCCTGAATGAGCGCCAAGTAGCTGTAAATAGGAGAAGACGATTTCCCAATCGGTTGGCCAATAAATGCTCGGGTTCCTTCATGATCCTCCATCAGTGCCGCCACCAAGTCAAGATCGGCGTTTGTCCGTGGCTTGTGATTCGCATCTGTCAGTGGCCGCGCCTCTGACTGACTACCAACCACCTGCCAGTAGCCTGCATGATTATCCAGCGTTAGGTCAATCAGACCAATATGATTCCCTCGAAACCCTGGCATCACTGCAGGTATACCGTTAATAGTACCCTTGTCAACATCCACATTGACATCCTGTTCAAAATCGGGGCCAGGGAACACTTTGTGAGCATGTCCAAAGACGATGGCATCAATCCCTTTGACCTGCGACAACCCGTTAACCGCCTGCTCCGCCATGGGTTTGTGAGGTTCACTGACAAAACTGCTGTGACTCAGGACTATCACAATTTCGGCTCCTTCTGCGCGCATTGCTGGCACTAGTTGCTCGGCCGTTTCAACGATATCCTGCACTATCACTCGTCCCTTCAGATGTTCGTAATCCCAGCTTAGGATCTGGGGAGGCAGGAGACCCAAAAATCCTATCCGGATTGACCGCTTGGCTCCGGACGTGTCAGTAACGTCATAGGTTTTAATAAGATAAGGTGTAAAGTGGTGCTGGCCGGTAGTGGCGTTAAAGACATTCCCACAGATATACGGAAAGTTAGCGCCTGAAATTGCTTTATTGAGAAACTCAAGACCATAATTAAAATCATGGTTGCCCAAGTTGGCAACGTCATATTCCATTCGATTCATTGCTTTGTAAGCCGGATGAATCATCTCTTCATCCATGACTCGGCTGATGGCATAATCTCCCATGGGTGAGCCTTGCAGCAAATCACCATTATCTACCAACAGCGAATTGATCACTTCATTACGTGCTTCGCGGATCAAGGTAGCCGCACGAACCAGTCCATATTGATCAGTGTGACGATCCTTGTAGTAATCGAAATCCATGATGTTGACATGAAGATCTGTTGTTTCCAGCACTCGGAGCTCAACGGTGGCGGCCTGCGTAGTCATCACGCTCATCAGTAATCCTGTTACCCCAAGCGGTAGGGTGGTAGGTAGGGTGATAGGATTTTAGTATGGCGGTTACCCTGTGAATATATAGAGACCTAAGCATAACCCGCAACTTTAACTACCCTCACTGAAGCCAGCACTACCTAATAGCTAATAGCTAATAGCAAGTACCTAGAAGATAGGCTACCACACGTTAACATTATGAGTTTTTAAATGCGATATCGTAGTGTATTACCAGCTAAATTTCCAATACTGAAGGCTGCATTGTGTCGATAATATTGAGTACCATCGGAGCCATTCACATAATGATCTGTCCAATGGGAGTTTAATAACCAATAAATGCTCAATGGGTAGTCAGTCAATGGATAATTATTCCGCTGTTAATGATAAACGACTAAATTTTCATACATATAAGGATGAAACAAGTAATGCTGAGGAAGAGTGTCACTCTTTCCATAGAAAATTATCGTATAGAAACTCTCCTGAAAATAAAGCGAAATAATTAGCCTGAATTCGTGACTTATTGATTACTTGCACAGTTCCATCACTTAAGAACACTGAGTGAGGCTCAGGATTCAACTTTTAACTGAGAATGGTCCGTAATTTATTTAAAAAATATCAACATATCAACATTACCGACAGAACTGGTTTCTAAAGGCTTTTTCTACTCTTCAGAACACAG
>JAGLCE010000135.1 GCA_023146365.1 Endozoicomonadaceae bacterium | reverse complement strand
TCTCGCTACGGTCGGCTAAGTCCGACAGACTCCTGTTATTTCAGTATGAGATTCAGGAAAGTAAACTTTTGCATTTCCGTTGATAGCTTTAACCATATTTTTTGTGGATTCATCATTACACAATGGTTGATACTGTCGTATGAAGGGATTTGACATGATTCCCTTTCTATTAAGAATAGTTTCGAGTCTTTGAATGGTTCTACTGGGACGGTCTCTTAATGAATCATTCATCTTTGTTGAACGATTCGAATCGATAAAGTCAGTGACTTTAACATTTATTTATTGAGCTTTTCGCATTGTTTCATCCATCATGAAGATTAATGAAGCATTAGTAGAGCATTTAACGCTAAATGATTGCCAGAGAAGGAGCACCTTACATACGATCACGTTTGATAATGATGAAGAGTTTGCCTATCTCTCTGAGACTTTTTAAGCCGCAGGCAAGGAACCGAACCTCCTTGAGACTGCTTACTCATTTGGACCGTGATACCTTTGGTGGTTAATGAACTCAGTGCGGAGCCTCAGGTAGGGGAGGGGTAGAGACCACCGGCTATCTGATTAGACGGGAAAATTGATGAGATTGATCGGGTTGATGGTCATTGAACTCTCTTCCGAACTCTCTGCCGAACCCTCATCGCTTTCTGATGTGAGTTGGAGAGGGAAGGTTTCTCTATCAAAGGCCGTATCACCTTCTTTAATCGGTACACCGCGTGGCGTCAGGTTACAAAAATCGTAAAGTTTGTTGTCTGCGAGGTGCGAAGGGGCGACATTGGTGACCGCTCTGAACATGCTTTCAATGCGTCCAGGAAAGCGTTTGTCCCACTCGGACAGCATCCTCTTGATCGTCTGACGCTGCAAATTACTCTGTGAGCCACACAGATTGCAGGGGATGATTGGAAATTTTTTCAGTTCTGCAAACTTGGCGATCTCTTTTTCTCGGCAAAAAGCGAGGGGACGAATGACGATATGTTTACCGTCGTCACTGATCAGTTTGGGGGGCATGGCTTTAAGTTTTCCACCATAAAACATGTTCAGAAACAAGGTTTCCAGGATATCTTCCCGGTGATGGCCCAAAGCGATCTTGTTGATGCCTAGTTCTGTCGCTGTACGGTAGAGAATGCCACGACGAAGGCGAGAGCAGAGTGCGCAGGTGGTTTTTCCTTCCGGTACCTTATCTTTAACGATGCTATAGGTGTCTGCTTCGATAATCCGGTATTCAACACCCAGTCTGGCTAGGTATTCAGGCAGGACATGCTCTGGAAAATAGGGCTGTTTTTGGTCAAGATTGACCGCGATTAGTTCAAAGGTCACCAGTGCACTTTTCTGAAGGTTGAGCAAGATATCCAGCATGACGTAGCTGTCCTTGCCACCAGAAAGGCAGCACATGATACGGTCGCCCTCTTCAATCATGTTATAAGCTGCAATGGCCTGTCCGGTCATGCGGCGCAGGCGCTTCTGCAATTTGTTAAAATTGACTTTTTTGCTTTTTGGCTCAATCTGCATAACAGTAAAGTGACTTTGTTATCGATGTTTATGGATAAAAATGGCTGCATTATAGAGCGTTGAATAGAAATAATCAGGTATTCATTGTCGCAGGCTGGCATGGTGACTCGTTAGCTAGGCATACGCAGTTGAATGTTTGACCCTTTTCGATCAAGGATACTCTCGTCGTCGGTAGTAGAAGGCCAAGAATTTGCTAGACTGTTTGACGGAGTGAGTTGATGGGATGAGAGGAGCTTTCCCCAAAGGTATGATTCTGTTTGGTGCAGATCAGGCGGAGAGGCTTGAAAAGGCTGGCTAAAATTGCAATGAGTAGCGTACTGTTTGCCGCAAAGGGAGTAGTAATGAGTAAAAACTATGATGAATTTCGCCAGAGGCTGCAGTCTGATCAGCAGGATATAGAGCGCCGGATTGCCAATATCACCCGAGATTTGACTCGCAAAGCCAGTGCTGATTGGTCGGAGCAGGCGCAAGAGCGAGAAAATGATGAAGTGCTTGATGCGCTGGGGAATGAGTCGGTGATTGAATTACGTCTGATCAAGAAAGCCTTGGAGCGGATTGAACAAGGAGATTATGAGGTTTGTAGCGGTTGTGGTGGTAATATCCCCATGGATCGCCTAGAAATTATGCCATATGTTGATCTGTGCGTGCAATGCGCGGAGCGCCAAGCATAGCCGATTGGCTACGCTCAGGCGACCACCTTTTTTTTCAATATCAGGTGATTGTAACTCTCAATGAACCGCTCTGATGAGCCGTTGCTTTCACTCTGTTCGCTCTTAAAATACTGTAACCATGTGTCAGCCAATACCTGTGGGTTATTGGCAGCGAGTTCGTCAAAATTCTTTTTAGTACTCAAATAGACCATCAAAGCAATGGCCGTGGAGTAGGACAGATTGGTAGCGAGCTCTGCGTGCGGACGTAACAGAAATTCACGTTGGCTGGCGAGTCCCCTGACCTTGCTGGCTAGGTCGTGACGATTGTAGAGAAAGGTGTCCCAGATTTTGCGATGGGTGGTCGGGCTGATCTGATAGATGCCGAGAGACGCATGGTCGGCTAGATGCAGATGTGATCCGAGGTCGGACTCTACTGCGGCGGTGCCTAATAGCAGATTCTCTGCAAAGAGAGACGGAAAATCAATATCTTTGAGCGTAGGCTGTACAACATACTCTCTGAATTCGTTCGCGCAGATTCCCATAACTGTGGGGCTTCCTTCCGTGATGTTCTATTAACGGAAAGTCGGCGCTGTTTTGAATTTCTTGATTAAAAACTGCAGAGGCTAAAGCTGGGAGTGCTCGCTTCTTCGAGTCTGCGAGGCGTCTGGATGGAAAGATCAATGATGGCATGGCGGTGGCTTCGACCGGATCTGCGCCTAGCTCACGATAGAGTCGTGCAGTAGAGCACAGACGATCTCCATTGCTCAGCGCATTGGTGTGTACTTCCTATGAAGGTGAACCATATTTCAGATGATACGCTTCACGGATTACTAGGTAGGGAAGTTTTCCCAGTTTTATGAAAATAATTAGTGGCAAGTCCAGTTTGCAGGCTAAATAAGACCCTACTAGGAGCCTGTCGGACTTACCAC
>JAGLCE010000134.1 GCA_023146365.1 Endozoicomonadaceae bacterium | reverse complement strand
ATACACAGAGTTATTTACAGTCTCGCTGCTGCTGCTGCCACAACTTAATAGTTTTATCTAAAACAAAGTCTTTACCCCAACCCGTCTGCCCTTCTACCAGCAAAGCGACCCGCTCTCCCTCACCCTTATCCAGATGTTGCCAATAGTGGTAGACCAGTTGTCGAATAGGAGCTGGTGAAAAGTATGCATCGGGATTTTCTGCCTGCAATTGTTGTACAAACGCGCCAAATATCTGATCCATATTGATCATGACCGATCGGTCTTCTGGGAACCGACTCTGATACCAATCATTGAGCGAGTTCAAACCTTGTTGATAATCCTCGCTAATAGCGCCAGCAAGGCTGTCCATAAACGCTCGTCGAATCAGTGCATTGATCTGCTTTTCCGTGGGATTCTTCAACGGCTTAGGATAATGGCTGAGAATCTGATGAACAGTCACCAGCACATCCTTGATATCCCTCGAGGTGACCAAGTCTCTCGGCACCAGCTCCTTAAAACAGTTGAACAGTGTTATTATCCGATCACAGGCTTGCTGTTTCTGACCAGAAGACCAGTTGGGCAAGTTTGGCAGAATGATGGAATCAGCCAGTACGCTCTCCTGAAGGGGAGGATAAAATAAGATGGGTATCCGTGATTGAAGTACTGGGTCCAGATGTCGCCCTGCATAATGTTCCGGATTACCGGTCATAATAATCCGATGTTTGTCGGTTAACGGGTATTGATGCCCCTGATAATGGAGTTCAGGCCGTTTTCGGAGCAGACCGACCAGTGGCGACAGCAACTCTACTGGCGCCAAATTGGCTTCATCAAGTAGCAACAGTTCCGGATGAGCAGACGATGCCCACTCCAAGAGTGGCCCTTGATGAAACTCGCTACAGTGATCCGTCTTATTGTCAACGGTATAACGTTTCAACTGTTGTCCGCCAAACAGTTCATCGGCTGCTTGGTTGGGGCCAAGCTGAACGACCTTGCAACTTGAATAACCGGCCTTCTCTGCAACCGCCTTGGCCATAAATGTCTTTCCAGCCCCCGCTTCGCCCTGCAAAAATACAATGGGATGCAACTGAATCAGGTCAGTCAAACGAGCCAGACGCCGTTGTTGCCTGGCACGCGTGTGACGCTGATGAGTGAACAGGGAATCCGGCAGGTTTTGATAGCCATCGGGTAATTGACCACCCTGGAAATAAAGAGCCAGTATCTTCTTTATTTCTTTTGCTTTTTGTTTATCACTCTGAGTCCTCGCAAGAACGAGAACTATTTTTTCTTCCAGTAAAGCGACCGTTTTGCTGATGACCGTAGTCGGCTTTAGCGATGCTTTATTGGCGATCAAAGCATCTCTCAAGGTTGAGCGCATCACTCCATCAAAAGATGATTGCTCTCTGGCGAGTGTGAGGTCAACCTCTAAGTGATAAGCCAGTGTAGACTGGCAAGATGTATCAGCTGCGCCGACCAAATGAGTTGCCAGCCTGTTTAATGAAGCTTCATCAATCTCATCTATCTTATTAATCGATGCGTGCACATCCACTGGGCAGTGTCGAGCCAGTATCCAGAAATCCCTCTTGATGCTTTCCATGTCGATGATTGGATGCTTTGCAATCCACTGCTGCAAGGCTGACCGATCCGATCGGTTGTCAGTGAATTCATCTGGATAATACTGAGCAATTTTTGCCTTAATGTAACTGTAAACAGCAGAATTGCCACGGTATGGTTTCGCTAGAAAAACACGCAATGCAAAGCGTTTATGACAGGGCATCAGTTCATTGCTGCCATCCGACTGTTGTTCTGCAGCAATTTGTCGATCCAGCTGATACTCAAACGTATCAGAACTCCAGTGCGGCGTATTGGGATAGTTTTTTTGATGAGTGCGTGGCAGTAACTTCAACAGCGAATAAAGAGGGTTTTCAAGCTGTGATCTCCTTTGACTGGGAATACTGAATAGTTGGTTAATGAGCGAGGAATTCGTCATTTTCCCCTTCGCAGGTCTGATCAATGTCACCTTGGCATTAGGCAGATCAACTTTATGACCATAAATAAACAGGTAAGGGTGCGGTAACAATAACGTTTCCAAGTTTGCCGCCAGCGTTGGATTGCGCTCCAATCCGCCCAGAATGACAGGACGACCACTCACCAGACTATCCATCAAAAGGCTATTGGTCAGGGAGAACTTAAAGTTATTCTGGCTATTCAAGCTCACCTGCTGTAGAGATTCAAGCGTATCATTTGGGTTGATCTTATAGATAAAAGAACGGTTTACACGGTCGTTTTTATACAATGACTTGAGATTTCCAGCTTTGTGCTTACGCATATCCCTAAGCAACCACGCAGGCGGCAGATTGCTAAACAGTGACGGTCGTTTATCTTCTGGGAACTTATCCAGTTTAGCGAATAACCATAGCCACTGTTTTTCTTCCAGCTCACCGGTGATCACCAACTGTTTGGAACCATTCATCAGAATGGCCAGCATATCAGCTTTAACAACCAGGGTGCCTTCTATCCTTGTACTACCTTGCAGGTTCTCTATCGAACGTGAGTTAATGCAAACGAACCTCTCTTGAGCGCTGAACATCTCCTTTTCTTTGAGTATGTTGTTTTTCAAGCTATTCAGTTCAGAGGTAGAAACATCCTTTCTGGTGAGCGTGATATTATCAGGAAGCCCGACCCATTGCCGATTGGCTTCAAACCCGCCCGCTCGTAGTACCGTTGCTATCGCTTTTTTAAAACCAGTACTGTTCCATGGAGCGTTTTTTAACACCAAATGAGTATCATCGCCAAGGTCGGCCAATGCACCTTTAGAAAAAATAAGTTGTCCAAACTCATTTATCGTGATGCCGCCAAACAGCAAAAAATACCACTCATCGGAAACGGAAAAATCAATGATATTTTGCGATTTTCTGGTCGGAATTTTTTCTGTTGTTTGTTGAGCCAGCAATGCTTCATCGGTTATAGAATTCGAGAAACTATCTGCTTCTGGAATCTCTTTTTGTGACATTTGTCCCAGTCTGCGCCACAGATCTGGATTCGTTATATTTTTTCTATTCAGCATCGCTTTGTTGACCAGGAATACCCGTCTAACGTGAGCGCCCAATGGTTTGTCATTACATCTAGGTTCAACCTGAAGCATGTCATTAAAGCTGGCGATCTCACCAGGTGTCATGGTCGTCAGGTCAAAAATAAGGGTGAGGGGCTTCTCAATAAACAGCCGACCCTCTTCTTTACATAATGTGCCATCTTTTAGCCAAACTTGTTGAATTAGACCGTGTTTTTCAATATCTTCCAGAGAACAAATATAGAACCAAGGAGAGTGCTCACGGCTTAATTTATCAATAATACGTTGCTTGGATAACGTATCATTAGCGAAATAAAAATCGCCCGTACTTTTTCTCTTTCGTTCGTCTGATATGATAGATAAATCTTCTATTCCATTGTCAAACGAAGCTTCCAAAGAAGCGGAGGATCTTTGATCCAATGCATCATTTGAAACTTTTTTTGTTCTGGTGATTCCGTTTTATTGTCTTTGGAATTTTTATGCGTTACTTTCCTATTAAAACACTGACTTGTTTCCTCAGCGCTACTTGCTTCATCCTTATAGTTATAGTTATAGTTATACGAGTTCAGTGAGATTTTATTGACGTCGGAATGATTATCCATTAATTAATTATCCATTAATTGATTGCCAGTGATTGCTAGCCCTATCATTGGACAGATCATCATACGAATGGTTCCTATGGCGCTTAATATTATCGAGCGTCACTTTCTTAGGCCAAGTTTTTCGAATGATACCATTGGTATGTTCGTTGTTTTTCCGCTGATAACTGACATAAGGCTTGGCAATCTAGGGTCAATATTCACATTGATCGCTCTTGCCACCTTTTCATGGGCTGCAAAATCACCACATTATCCAGAGTAATTGTGTAAACCGATGACGACGTTGGTTGGTAGTGTTCAGGCCGTTTGACTGTTCAAATAACATTCATGTTTTTTCCCTGAGGAAGAGTGCAGATGTGCTTTTTGTGTTTCATTCTAAAAGCAGCCTCTCTTTTACATCCTGACTCAGCTTACTGCTTGAAATAATGTCATGATAAACTTTAGCCGATTTAGTGTATCCATTTATACATATTATACGGAATACAGGTATGCCACATTCGTTTTCTCCTAAAAGCAGTCTTTCTTTTCTTTCATCACTCAGGCCACTTTTTAAAATCGCTTCCATATAAACTTTAATAACTTTATATTGCCTCCTTGAAAATGCCACATGGAGTCCAGATCCGCTTGCCATTTTTCCTTCAATAAAGCATTCTTTTTCAGACTGATTCATATCGCTGCTTAAAATAGCTTCACAGTATATTTTAACAGCTTTATAATGCCCTAAGTACATTGCTACAGCTAGCGCGGAATTGTTAAGATTGCTTTTTCCTAAAAGCAGAATTTTTCGTTCGTCCTGATTCAGATCACCACTAAAAACATCTTCAATGTAAGCTTTAGCAGCTTCAGCATGTCCGTATAGAAGTGCGGCAAAAAGAGGAGATTGGACGACGTCATAATTTCCTAAAAACATCTTGCTTGTTATATTTTTTTCAACACCATTAAAACAAGATAAAGTGCTAGCATGTCCGTAATGACCATGTAGATTTAAAAAATATAGCAATGCGTAGCTCTGTCTAGCTAGACATTCTATCCGACAATCAAATTGATATATCTTCGTATCAAGACTAGCCAAACAACAAATCTTATAATCGTCTGGAAAGCTTGACTTCTTAGTTTCAGAAGAGAAAAAGTCATTACAACTAAGAGTTTTTAAATCATCCTCGCTGCTAACAATAATTGTTTTGTGTCGCAGAGTATCATTAGGGTCGTAGTAATTAACAATAATATTATTCTGACGTTTTTTAATGGCTATACCCATTGCATGATTGCATGATTCAAGCCTGTATCTCTGCTCTTCACCTTCTTTTAGAGTTACAGCTACTTTACTAAGTACTTCAGGAAATTGATTAATCTCGAAATAAAAAGCGACCGCCGGACAATGAAAATAATAATCTTCGTTTAACTTACTCTCACCGTGAATTTCATGGTTGTTGCGAATTTTTTCTGGTGAATTAATATCATCGAAATTAGGTTTTTTCTTACTTACCCACCAGTAAGCAAGAGAATTGCATTTGATATATTTATTATTTCGATGCGCTACACCGTTATAGTTTATTTCATTACCTTTAGAATAATATGATAAAAAAATAGCGTCTGGACGATTATCGCTTATTTTATTCATCAAATATAATTTACACGCACCAATTAATGATACCACTACGTCTATTACTGCCATACTAATTATTAATAGCCCTACTAGTATCCGTATTAGTACCGATGTGTCTGCGTATGCTTCTGCTAGTTTCATATAAGTTTTCTTTAGGTATGATATTTCAGAGAATTTACAAACCGAGTATTCACGACGCTCATTAGAAAGTTTATTGATTTTTTGTTGGATATAGCTTTCTTTATCTTTTGATTCACTTACAGATTTAGAAGCAAAAACATATGGTGGGCCGACATTCTCGCCTGATGGCATATTTATATGTAATTCCTGTGAAATAAAATTTTCTTTTTGGTAACATTGATCCACGTACATATACAAACCCTCATCACTGTTAAATTATTACTTTACAAATCACAAACACATACTTAGACATGGTAAATATATTTAAGTTCACTATTAACAAATAACAAAAACTAATGTTAAATAGAGCGTTGGCTGGTCGAAAACATTTATTCAAAGATAGCTATTTCGCTTCACCATAATGCCAGTGACCAGTAATAAAATACCAAGTAAATGCCAAAGAAAGAAAGCCAATTTCAAGACTTTCTCCATGATGGCAATGCGTTTTTCCGAATTTTAGTTGTCACCACTCTTATCAAGACAAGTCCAAACTATAGAAATAGAGGCCCCTTTCCATGTAATAAAAGACAACAGATAATTAATGTGTTTACTGCCAAATTGCCAGTTGCTCCTATCCATGCAGAGCGTGTAGCTATTAAGATTGATCCAGCTAAGTATCCGTTTTCCCAACTACTCGTAACAGAAGGTGTAACCAGAAAAAAATCTTTTTTGCGGCGATAGCTTGATGGTTTTTCAGAGCGAACTAAATATTCAACCTAATAAATTACAGGTGAAATAAAAAATGGTGATTCTGTTCAATAGAGAACCAGAAGAGTCACCCATAGAAAACATGTCTATCCAATACATTTAATGGGAAATTTAAAAATTCTAAATGTGTCATTGGTATCGCAATTGCTATAGGCACTGCATTAATATGCGTTATTAATCTTTTAACAGATAAACTATTACCGTTCAATGACGAGACATAACAAATAAAGATTTCATCTTTATTATTATCTAATGCAACAAAAGCAAGTGGATACGCAGGAATAGTTGATTATTCAACGAGTAATACGCATCAAACAAACTTCACTATTAGCCGACACCCTCATCTTGAGCCATCACCTCCACGGGCTCTGACATATAGTCAATCTCCGTCACGGAACGATCCAACAGATCCTGAGGCAACTGCTTCTTGACCTTCACCCCTAGCTCAACAAACTGCTGAGCTTGACGTACCAGATTTCCTCGTCCGGCACTAAACTTATTCACTGCACCATCATAGGTCTTTTTCATCGTCTCAATCTGAACGCCCAGTTTCTGCATATCGTCAGTGAAACCGCACAATTTATCATAAAGAGCGCCTGCCTTGTCAGCGATTTTCTCGGCATTACGGTTCTGGTATTCGTAACGCCAGATATTTTCAATCGTTCGTAACGCCACCAACAGATTGGTAGGGCTTACCAGCATGATGTTATGCTTCAGTGCTTCCTGAAAGAGTGAAGACTGATGTTCAACGGCAGCATAAAAAGCGGGTTCAACCGGTATAAACATCAGTACGTAATCGAGTGTCCGAACCCCATCCAGATCTTCGTAACGCTTCGAACTTAATCCTCGGATATGATGACGCAGACACTGCACATGAGCCGCCAGCGCCCGATTGCGCTCAACCTCATCGTCTGATTCATGGTAACGACTGTAATCCACCAGCGAGACTTTAGAGTCGATCACCACATCTTTACCATCCGGCAAATGAACGATGACATCTGGCTGCAGACGGTCGCCCTCGACATTTTTCAGTGACATCTGACGCTCGTACTCATGACCTTCACGTAGCCCTGACTCTTCCAGCACGCGATCCAGCACCAGTTCACCCCAATTACCCTGCGTCTTTTTGTCCCCTTTCAGCGCACGGGTTAAGTTCATCGCTTCTTGGCTCATCTGTTGATTAAGTTCACGCAAGCCTGCCACTTCATCTTTTAGCGAACGGCGCTCCTTGGCCTCTGTGACATAGGCCTCATTAACCTGTTGTCGGAAATCGGTAATCTGCTGTTTAAATGGCCCCAGCATTCCGTCTAACGCCACTTTATTCTGTTCAGTAAACCGGCTCGCTTTGGCATCAAAAATTCGGTTAGCCAGATTTTCAAACTGCTGGATGAGACGGACTTCTGCCTGCTCCAATAGTTTGATCTTGTCATCTGCAGCCTCCTGCTCCTTTTCCCGCACCGCCAGCATCGAGCGCAACGTGCTCTCTGTCGCCTGCAAGTGCCGCATTCGCTCTTCCGTTTCCTGAAGTAACGCTCGAATCGATGCCATAGCACTGAGCCGTTCTGTCATCCGAGCCAGCTCCAACTCCAGCAACTGAACCTGCTGCCGTGCTTGAACCTCGCTCAGTTCTCGCTGACCCACAGATTCCTGCAAACGTTGCCCTTCCGATTCCAGCCAACTCAGTCGCTCTACGGCTTTCAGTCGCTCAGATTCCAGCGTTTTCTGTTCACGCAACATGACGGTTTCAGTTCGGGCGGCACTGACTCTCCAAGCGGCCACGGCCACTATCGACGCAATGATAATAGAAAATACAACATAGACAAGTAAAGAGAGAATCATCATTCAAACCATTCTGGTGATATGAAAATAGTAAGCGAAAATAATACCACCGAATTGCAAGCCCCCACGGACATTCTTCTCGTTCCCACGCTCCAGCGTGGGAACGCATACTTTACTGACCATTACCTACCAACCTCCAGCAACCCCTATCGCCCCAAGCCCCAAATCCCAAGATAGTTTCTGGCACTGGAGATTAGCTTAATTCACAGCACCGCAGTTTAACAGGGTCTTGTTGACAATTCCTACTACGTCGGACGGTTCAAGTAGAGGTGTATTGATAATACTATGAACAACAATAAAGACGTTGCCTACTGCGAATCCACGCACTTGAACCTATCGACCACCAAAGTACACAAGCTTAAAGCGTTAATACCTTAAATGCTTGGATTATTGTCTCAACAACAGTGACCACAATAAACCAATCATTATTTTTTCTGTAAACTGCAACTTTGTAGTAACAATCACTGTCCAATGAGTGTCTGGCACATGAATTTCACTAAAGTCATCAAGAAACAGGAGCAAACATTATTATCTCTGCAACATTCACATTTAAGAATATTAAGTCAAATAGAGATGAATCAATTAAACTAACTTGGCTAGATTCATTAAAATATACGAGACCTTTGCATGACGACATTATT
>JAGLCE010000133.1 GCA_023146365.1 Endozoicomonadaceae bacterium | reverse complement strand
CTTGAACTTGTATCGACTCAGTATCGTCCAACAATACCATATCTGAGGATATGGTATTGTTACGTGAGGAATCTGATGAAAGTACTTTCTCTATCAAATGGCCAGGGTTTTTTTCCGACGTATCGGGCATAGGAGAGTGACTGATGTGTGGAACAGTAGTAACGGTTCGATCTTTTAACAATACATCGTGAACACCATCAGAAGTGGGGGTGGAATTTAAATGATCGAGGTAATATGCCTGTTGTGTATTTTCATGCTCTAATTTTATTAGTTGAATCGAGTCAATAGGTATACTACTGGTTGAAATGTGTGTATTCATATTAAATGTCCAGTGACAGGCTTTAGTTTTTAAAGTTAAACAAATTATATGAAATAAGGCATCGATGATCACTAACAATAAGGTTAGATTGCTTGACTTAATGAGTGTTTTTGCATTCTTAAACGAGGGACATATTCAAGTCATCAAAGAAGTCACGGATTCAGGAATAATTTTATGCATGCTGAAATCATTGGTGATGCATATTTTATTGTTGGAAGAAAAGCTGTCAATGATTCGGTGAGATGAGAATGGCAAAAAAAAGTCGGTTACTCTATGCGCTTCGCTGACTTCGCTGACTTCGCAGCTAAAGCACTGTAGTCTTGCTCTGTGGGAAAATAGAGTGCTTGGAAAAAGTGTTGTTTGGGGAAAGAAAATGATTAGATGTTCGGGCGGTCTCGGAGTGTGGGTATTGATGTTGCTTGTTCTGGCTGGCAGAGTGCCCGTACTCCAGGCTGTGGAGATCAATGACCTGTATCAGGCACAGGTTATGGTGATTGATAAAGGGAAAAAGAGCCGTACTCAGGCGTTTTCCCAAGCGTTGTCTCTCGTGGTCATAAAACTGACTGGCAAGGCGGACGCACCTACCATGAAAGGCATGCGTGCTGCCATAGAATCCCCCGATGCGTTTGTCAGTCGTTATGATTATTACCAGCAGTCCACAGGGGCTTCTAGGGATCATCAGCAGGCTGGGTTTTCTATGGGTGTCACCTTCGACCGAGTGGCGCTGAATAAGCTATTGAATCATAATCAGCTGCCGCTTTGGGGGAAGAATCGTCCTGACACCTTGGTCTGGATAGCGTCAGAAATGAATAGTGAGCGTCAAATGCTGGAAGAAGGGGATCTTTCAGGCGTTGTGCAGGCGTTGAAAACGGCATCTGGTCAGCGGGGTGTGCCGCTACTCTATCCATTATTGGATATGGAGGATAGTCTTTCCTTGCCACTGGCGGAACTCTGGGGGCTGTTTCCTGCGCCGATTGTTAAGGCGTCCCGTCGTTATGCTACGGAACCGATACTGGCGATGAGGATCTACTCTTTAGCCAGTGGGAATGTAAGCGCTCGGATCATGTTTATCTTCCGAGGAGAGGTTTTCTATGAAAATATTAGCGATATAAATGTTGATGTACTTGCAGGCTTGTCTTTATCCTTGGTGGCCCATCGTCTCGCTGCCTTTTATTCCGTGTTATCGAATGCTTCTTCAGAACACACGCTACGTCTTCAGGTCAATGCAGTGGACGATGTGCATGATTATGCCGATTTGTTGCGACACATTGAAAGCCTGACGGCAATTCGAACGGTAATGCCCGTGTCTGTGAAGGGGGACAGCTTGGTGCTGGATCTGGTGATTGAGGGCAGTCAAGAGCAGGTAGAAGCAGAAATTACTCTGAACAGACATCTGTCTAGAGTGTATCCGGCTTTGTCGGTGGTGTCAGAGGATGCGGTGGCCAGTGAATCGCTTCGCAGGCCGGATCTCTACTATTTTTGGCAAAAATAATGTGCTATCTCAATATGAGCAGGCCGGCATCGGAATAGACGGACAAGATGGTTAACTCGTCATACAGAGATTCAGATTATGAGTGAAGACGTGAATTATACACAGCGTTGGCTGCTTATCTGTGTTGTGTTGGTGGGTTTTTTTATTTACCTCTTGCACTCTATTCTGACGCCATTTCTGGTCAGTATCGTGTTGGCTTATCTTGGGGATCCGATCATCGATCGGCTAGAGCGGCTAGGGTTGTCGAGAACGCTAACGGTTGCTGCTGTCTTTGTTGTCGTCGCATGGCTGCTGGTGGCAGCTCTGCTGATTCTGGCTCCCTTGGTGGTGGGGCAGATCGAAGTGATTATTACTCAGCTTCCTCGTTGGGGTGATTGGTTGCAAAATAATCTGGGCTCTCGCTTGTCTGACTATGTGAATTTTGATCCTGATCTGTTCAACTTTAAAGAACTCAGTGAACGACTCGGTCAGGAGTGGCGACAGACGGGTGGTGTGCTGTCCCGTATCGGGCGCTCGATATCAGCCTCCGGCATGGCGCTGGTGGGGTTTTTTATCAATCTCTTTCTGATTCCTATTATCAGCTTTTATCTGCTCAGGGATTGGGATCGATTGATCGAAGCCGTGCGGGAAATGTTGCCTCGGAAGATTGAACCGACCGCAGTGATTCTGGCGAAAGAGTGTGATGATGTACTGGGTGCCTTTCTCAAAGGGCAGCTGATGGTCATGTGTCTTCTGGCGCTTATTTACGGTGTCGGTTTGTGGTTACTGGGATTACAGTTTGCCATCTTGATCGCCTTGATTGCCGGTTTGACCAGTATTGTGCCTTATATGGGCTTTATTGTGGGTATTGGGGTGGCGCTGGTTACGGCGTTTTTTCAGTTCGACAGCATGTGGCCCATTCTTGGCGTGGTGGCCGTGTTCGGTATTGGCCAGATGATGGAAGCTATGATACTGACCCCGTTATTGGTTGGCGACCGTATTGGTCTGCATCCGGTGGCGGTGATCTTTGCCATCATGGCGGGCGGTGAGTTATTCGGCTTTACCGGTATTTTGCTGGCGCTGCCGGTAGCGGCCATCATCATGGTGTTGTTGGTCTATCTGCATCGCAAGTATAAGAAGGGTTATCTGTATCATGACAGTTGAAAATCATGACATGGCGGATGGTTGCATAATATACTGTCGTCACAGTCGTTGATAGATGAGTCTGCCGTTGCAACTACTATTGGGAGTCCAGTTACGAGATGATGCGACATTCGTCAATTACTATGCTGGACGTAATGAGGCGTTGGTCAATATGCTGGATGTGGAGCGTTATCCAGCAGGAGTGATGCCTGAACCGTTTATCTACCTCTATGGTTCCCACTGCGTTGGCTGTAGTCATCTGCTTCAAGCCGCCTGCCACCAAGCGGATGCCATGGGACAGCGTAGCATCTATCTACCCATGAGTGAGCTTGCGGATTATTCGCCGCGTTTACTGGAAGGGTTTGAAATCCTTCAACTGGTCTGTATCGATGATATCAGCGTGGTGGCCGGTAATCGAACCTGGGAGGAAGCGTTTTTCCATCTGTTTAACAAGCTGCGAGAAAAAGGTGGTCGATTGCTAGTGGCTGCGAAAGTGGCACCTAGACAACTGAATATTTGCTTGCCGGATCTTGTGTCACGTATGAGCTGGGGAGTGGTGTTTCATGTGCAACCACTGACTGACCAGGAAAAGCTGATGGCTTTACGTTTGCGAGCACACCTGCGCGGCATGGATATGTCGGATGAGGTGGCTCAATATATTTTGAATCGTGGCTCCCGAGATATGCGATATCTTTTCGATATACTGGGGCGTCTTGATAGAGCCACTCTGCGAGCCAAACGGAAGCTGAGTGTGCTGTTTGTCAAACAAGTGATGGATTGGTAAGTGTCCGGTGTTCAGCGATGGATAATGAATTCCACCGTAGAGCGCACGATATGCTAAACCGGACGCTGGGTATGAAATGACTGACTTTATGACTGCATGGATTCGTGCACTCTCCACTTGAGCCCCTGATAATACCAGCGAACATACAGCATGCTGCTGATAAACAGCGTGACGCATAACAAGGTTTGTATCCAGCCGGAAAGATCATTCCTGAGAAATGCCTCTACTACGGCACTGGTGAAATAAAACAGCACGACAAAACAGAGCCAAGCAAACCAGCGTGGCCATCTGCTCAGTATCCCCGGCGCAAGCATCAGGAGTGGGCCGATGCGTGCCAGCCAGATCAGAAAAGGGGAGTCCACTTCGGGTGGATGGAGCTTCCAGTGCGCCAGACTGATGGTCGTTAGCAGCAAACCGTATGACAGTATGGCGATCAGCCAAACCCTGTTGGCCAGTCTCTCCTTTTGATGGCTGCTCATTGCGTGCCTCTGCTGAGTTGTATGGCCAATGTTGCGACGCGCCTGCCTTGGGCCGTGCAGAGTTGCTTTTCATCATCGGTTAACGATCGGTTGCTACCAGGTTGTCCCGAAAGATGACTCGCACCATACGGTGTACCGCCAGACAGCGTATTGGTCAGTGCCGACTCGGTATAAGGTATACCCGCTATCACCATGCCGTGATGCAGTAGAGGAATCATCATCGTAATCAGGGTGGTTTCCTGTCCGCCATGCAGGCTGGACGTCGAGGTAAAAACGGTCGCTGGTTTGTTCACTAAAGCGCCCGTCATCCATAGGCTGCTAGTGCCATCGAGAAAGTATTTTAGAGGGGCGGCCACATTGCCGAAGCGGGTAGGGCTGCCAAGGGCGAGGCCACTGCAGTAGCGAAGGTCGTCTTCTGTACAGTAGATAGCACCATCGGAGGGGATGCTCTCTTCTGTTGCTTCGCAAACATTGGATATGGTTTGCACCGTTCTCAGCCGTGCTTCCATTCCGGCCACTTGCTCAATGCCGTCGGCAAGGTGTTGAGCCATTTTTGCCGTGGCACCATGGTGACTGTAGTAAAGCACCAGTACATAAGGAGAAGGCATCATAGAATATCCAGAACCGCTTCAGGGGGGCGACCGATACGGGCTTGATCTCCCTTGATGACAATCGGGCGTTGAATCAGTGTTGGCCAGCGGCTCATGGCGTCCAAAAGTGCATCGTCATCCAGCTCAGGATTTTTCAAGTCGTTGTCTTTGTACTCTTGTTCGCCAGTACGAATTAGTTCGCGCACGGGGATCGCTAGTTGGTGAATAATACGTTTCAGTGTGTCGCGATCGGGTGGTGTTTTCAGATAAAGAATGATGCCAGGCTCGACTCCTTGTGCTTCAAGCAGTTGCAATGTCTGGCGAGATTTGGAACAGCGAGGATTATGATACATCGTAATATCGGTCATGCGGTGGCCTCTTTATTAATATGCGGTATTCTACTGACAGAAAGGATTGAGGGGTACAATTAATGATGAATGATGAATGATGAATGATGAATGATGAATGATGAATGATGAATGATGAATGATGAATGATGAATGATGAATGATGAATGATGAATGATGAATGATGACCGCTAGAATACCTAGTCTGCCCTGAAAAATCATCTTTTCAAACAATTTCGTTCTGAAGCATTTTGCACATTACGAACAGTGCTGATCCATATGATGAAGGAGCGATGGCCGGTAGGGTTTGCCCGTTTATCGGGGCGTCTTTTTGAGGTACAGGGGGAACAAACTGCTATGCTGTCTAGTGATCTTGAGACGCTGTTGCGGGGGGGCTCATTAAGGTGAGTCGTCAGAAATAACAATGTCCAGTGAGGGTGTCGTGAATAACATACTTAATGGTTTTATTCTGAGTGTTTTACTGATTCTGTCCGGTTGTCAGGACTCAGGGTATAGCGACTTTAAAGGCAATGCATTATTGCTTCAAGATGATCGAAATTCGTGGGTTGTGGTGAACTACTGGGCAAACTGGTGCCGTAGTTGCCGAGAGGAAATCTCGGAACTGAACGCCCTTCATGCGGCGAGCAGTGGCATACAGGTATGGGGAGTGGATTTTGATGGCTCAACTGACCAGAATGAACTGGCTGGCAAAGTGGAGAAGATGGCCATTGCTTTTCCGGTATTAAGCCAGGAAAGCGTTGCTGCTCTTGAGCTGAAGCCGCCACCTATTTTGCCGTCATTTTATATTTTGGATAATAAAGGCAAGCTTAGAAAACGCTTGATAGGATCAAGAACTCATGCAGAGTTGGAAGCCGCAGTCGCTGAGTTGTAATGTGTGCATGACTTTGAATCGGTCAACGTGCTCTTGTTGATCTTAAGGGGTCGTAGGATGTCAGTTTCTGGCGCTATCTGTGTATGGGCGCTGATGCTCGGTATGACTGGCTATGTGAAGCATCGGTTTGATGAGCGTGTGGCAGTGTGGATGAAAAGTGAGCAGGAGAAGGGTCAAGGCATCTTGTCGACACACGGGACTATCTCCTACTCTCAGTGTCAGCGCTGGGTGTGTTGTTGTATGGTGTGAAGCAGATCCTCAATGCGAACAACTTCAGCATCACCGCCTCGGCGCTGCTTGTATTCAACGGTACCGCTTGCCAGTCCACGATCGCTGATGACCACACGGTGCGGTATGCCAATCAACTCCATATCAGCAAATTTGACGCCAGGGCTGGCTTTACGATCATCCATCAAAACATCAAAACCGGCAGCGGTTAGCTCTGCATATAGCTTGTCTGTTTGCTCACGAACGTGTTCGGATTTTTCGATTTTTAGCGGCACTAAGGCGATCTGGAAAGGGGCCAGAGCTTCAGGCCAGATGATGCCTCGATCATCGTTGTTCTGCTCAATCGCAGCAGCGATGATCCGAGAGACGCCGATGCCGTAGCAACCCATGCTCATCACGACGGCTTTGCCGTTTTCGTTGAGTACGGTGGCGTTCATGGATTCGCTGTACTTGGTGCCCAGCTGGAAGATATGGCCGACCTCAATGCCGCGCTTGATGAACAGCTTGCCGTTACCGTCTGGGCTGTCGTCACCTTCGACGACATTGCGAAGATCGGCTTCACGGGTGTAGTGGCAGTCACGTTCCCAGTTGATGCCAACGTAGTGTTTGTTATCGACATTGGCACCCGCAGCAAAGTCACTCATCTGGGCGACGGTACGGTCAACGATGCAGGGAATGGTCATATTGACTGGACCCAGTGAGCCGGGGCCGGCAGTCATGATCGGACGAATCTCCTCCTCAGTAGCAAATTGCAGTGGAGAAGCGACTTCCGGCAGGTGTCCCGCTTTCACTTCGTTGAGCTGATGATCTCCACGAACCAGCAGAGCGACAAAATTGGCTTCACAGGCTTCGGATGCGACAACGATCAGTGTCTTGATGCTCTTTTTAATGGGTAGATCAAGCTGGCTCACCAACTCTGCAATTGTTTTGGTGTTGGGTGTATCAATCATCTGCATCGCTATGGTCGGTGCTGCGCGACGGGCTGTCGGCGAGACGGCTTCTGCCGCTTCAATGTTGGCGGCGTAAGGGCCACTGTCGCTAAAAACAATGTCGTCTTCGCCGGATTTTGCCAGTACATGGAATTCGTGGGAGCCACTGCCGCCGATGGCTCCGCTGTCTGCTTCGATGACGCGGTAGTCCAGTCCTAGCTGATCGAAAATACGACAGTAAGCGGAGTACATATTCTGATATTCATTCTTCAAGCACTCACTGCTGATGTGGAATGAGTAGGCGTCTTTCATCAGAAATTCCCGGCTACGTATGATGCCGAAACGGGGGCGAGTTTCATCACGGAATTTGGTCTGGATCTGGTAGAGGTTCAGTGGCAGTTGTTTATAGCTATTGATCTCATTGCGCACCATGTCGGTGATCACTTCTTCGTGGGTCGGGCCGAGTACGAAATCTCGCTGGTGGCGATCCTTTATGCGCAACAACTCCGAGCCAAACTGCTCCCAGCGACCGGTCTCCTGCCAGAGTTCGGCGCTCTGAACCATGGGCATCAGGATTTCCTGGGCACCGGCACGGTTCATCTCTTCACGGACGATAGCCTCAACCTTGCGCAGAACGCGCAGGCCAAGAGGCAGCCAGGTGTACATACCTGCGGCCAGTTTGCGGATCATGCCGGCACGCAACATGAGTTGATGACTGATAACCACCGCATCTGCGGGGGTCTCTTTCAGGGTTGGGATCAAATACTGACTGGTACGCATAGATCGTATGATTCTTTAAGCAATAAAAGAGTTAACTATATACGAGCCTCCCTCACTCTGGTCAAGATAGGATTGTCGGATGGTTAGAAAAAATGTCTAGGTGAGCGATTACTGTTGGAATGATCAACGCATTTTGCTGGTGAAGATGGACGTGTTTAGGGGCGATCAATCAGGATGTATCGTATCAGCGTAGAGGGCAAGATGATGCATATCATCGGTCTTTCCGGATAGTGAGGGCTGAATCAAGCGTATTGATTGAATTTTAGCGTGGCGGCGAGGGCAGGTTGATGAATGATGATGACGTATTTACGTTGGCTCAACCGTTGGTTGACGACACAGTCGTTATGAGTGATTTGTCCCTGTGTCGTTTATTGCTGACGCAGATCTAATAATTATGGAGCTTACAGTGTTTTGGGATATCTTCTCTTTAATGATTGAGCTTCCATGCTCATAGTGTTGAATTTTACATTTTTGAATATGGTTTCAGGCGTCAATGTAATGTTAAATGCTTCGCTACTATCCTCTCTGAGTGGAAAGAAAATTTGACGCATATCATTCATTTTTGTTTCTAGGTCAGACGACGAAGTCATCATGTTTGTAAATAAATGAATCAGTTGTTTGTAACGTTTTGCAGCTATATAAGCAATAAGTTTACTCTCACTCTCTTCCAGTGTTATTGATGAATCATTCTCATGTTTTGAATGATCTATTGACACAATGTCAATGCAATCCTTACTTATAAATCGATCTTTTCCAAGAATGAACGTAATAAATGGTTTTTGGACTTCGAATGCATCAATATCTAATGATTTATCATCAAAACAAAATAGTTCTTCAATGATGTCTTTATTTGTCTGGCGTAGTTCATGATACGCTTTGATAATAGACTGGTTATCGATATAATGACATGAAATTTTTTCAAGGCCTGAGTGTCTACCAAGTAGTCTATTTGGTTTTGTGTATTTAATCGCGTTTTTCAATGTGTCGTGATTGATGTTGGCCGCAGTAAAATATTCTGTTGCATACTTTAATGAAGCCTGAAGCCTGAAGCCTGAA
>JAGLCE010000132.1 GCA_023146365.1 Endozoicomonadaceae bacterium | reverse complement strand
TAATCAGGCGAGACCCGACAGCTAGGAAAAACTTTTCGTGTTTTGACCGATTTACGGATTACGCTGTTTAAAGATTCGATAGCATTGGTCGTATAAATCACTTTGCGAATATCAGCAGGATAGTCAAAAATGGTAATTAGGTTTTCCCAGTTGGAGCGCCAGGATTTACTGATCTGCGAGTATTTATCATCCCATTTGTCAGCAAAGCGATCCAGTTCCATACTGGCCTCTTGCTCTGTCATTGACTGGCAAATCCGCTTTAAGTCGGCGGTCAATTCCTTGTAATCTTTCCAGGGCACAAACTTCAACGAATTGCGGACCATGTGGACAATACAGAGTTGGATCTTAGCTCCCGGATACGTTGCGTTAATCGCATCAGGAAAGCCTTTCAGCCCGTCTACACAGGCGATGAGCATATGCTGTACCCCGCGATTTTGAAAATCTGTTAATACCGAAAGCCAGAACTTAGCCCCTTCATTCTCAGAGACCCACATGCCTAATAACTCCTTATGGCCCTCGACATTGATGCCTAGGACAAGGTAAATAGCTTTATTGATCACGCGTTTATCCTGACGGATCTTCAAGACAATACAGTCCAAATAAACAATGGGATAGACCGCATCTAATGGCCTGCTTTGCCATTCAACGACTTGTTCCATAACAGCATTGGTGACCTGAGAAACCAGGCCTGCTGAAATCTCTGCACCGTACATATCCTGGAAGGCTCCAACGATATCACGCGCACTCATACCTCGGGCGTAGAGGCTCAAGATTTGATCATCCATGCCTGTGACCCGCGATTGGCCCTTCTTGATCAGTCGAGGTTCAAAGCTGGAGTTGCGATCCCTGGGAGTTTGAATTTCAATTTCGCCATGATCACCTTTAAGAATTTTAGAGGAATGCCCGTTGCGGCTATTGCCGCTGTGGTGGCCTTCAGGGTCATTTTTGCCGTAACCTAGGTGATGATTCATTTCCCCCTTTAAAGCGGCCTCAACGGTTAGTTTAGTGAGAAAGGCACTTAACTGACTGAGATCTTCAGGTGTTTTAACGTCTTTGGCCAGCTCTTCAGCCATTGCCTGTAATTTCTGCTTATTCATTGTATTGCTCATTTTTTTACCTTTTGGGTAGGTTATAGATAATGAGCAGTTACACAAATGCTTTTACAGCCTCGAAATTGTTATTTTTTATTTATAATTATTAAGTTATAAATGTCGAAACAGTATTGATAATATCTATTTTAGATTACTATGAAATTAAGCTCAAACAAGAGATGATATGGATAAGTTGTTTTACTCAAGAATTTAGTGTCGATTTTATTTTAATAAATAAATGGTAAAATAAGATATTGCATGGTGTAAATTTGTTGTTTAAGAGAGTGCAGCATTAACGTTGCACTGTCGGTTAAAAGTTTGGCCTATTTTTTTGTTACCTTATATTCTGAGACTATTTTATTATGGCTATATCTACTGTAAATCGTTCATCTGGCGTCACTCCTTGTGGGAGTCCAGATTCTAGCGAGTCGCAAACCTCTACCAAAAAGGTTAATGTTGTCGAGGTAGAATCGCACGTTGGTCTAAAAAACGCCAGAGAATATCCGCCTAGACTATATCCAATCCTTTCTAATACATATCATTCCACAATAACAGGGAGTCCAAATAACCATCTTAATCCCATGGATTCTGAAAATGAAACTTCTCCGTTGAGTAAATTTTATGCTGCAATTTATCGTGCATTAACAAGGTTAAAAAATATATTTTGTTGTTTGTTATGTTGTTGCGATATAGAGAGACTGATAAATTTCGATATAGACAAGTTGACAAATAAAGCTAAAGTAAGGATTCCAAATTTCAATGAATTAGATGACCTAACGGTAATATACCATCTAAACACTTCTTCAGAGGAAGAGAGCACCCTTGGCATAAAAATGTTGGCGTCGTCTACTGTGGGTTTTAATGATAATTTAAAGTATTATGATATTGTCAGTATGGTGATTGACAAAAAAGATACAATGGATTTAATCATAAATGGCGAAGAAACATTCTGTGATGCCCTAGTTAGGGTACACACTTCCCCTGATACATTTTATACAAAATGGAAGACTATAAAAATGAAATTATTACATGCAAAAAATAACTTTATCATTATTAATGACGATAGTTCGCCCAAGCTCTTTCCGCCGATATTTTCTCCTAGTCATCGTGTATTTTACAATCATAAACCCTTGATCGTAGAATTATTAAAACAAGGTTCAGATATAACGGTGATAGTGAATCTAGATGTTAACTCAAAACGATTATCTCCAGGATTTGTATGGGATGTTAAAAACGATAAATATCAATGCGAGCTGGCAAATTTTCCAGAATTAAATTGGCTTGAGTCCAAAGGTGCATTCATGTCTGTGTATAAACTATTATCACGCACACAAAAATCAGTATTGGCTACAAGAGCTGGCCATACAATATCGGATTCGGAGTTGGATTCGAAGAAGTCAGTGAGACTTACATCCTAAATTCGTGATGGATTAATACGATAAGTGCAATCGACTGAAATTTCATAGGTGAGGAAGGCGATACAATTTATGGACAGGATGCCCATCTGGTGAGCCTTTACCTATTTTCGTCAGATTCATAACCTCCATAGACACCCTCTGCCACCGTTGCGACCCTCTGCAACCATTGTTATACTGTGCCGCCTATAATACGCTGCATTCCAAACCCTGTATCAAATGAACCAGACAGGCTCACTGATGACCAAGTCTTCCCACTCCCTGAGTTACAAAGATGCCGGCGTGGATATTGATGCCGGCAACGCCTTGGTGGAACGTATCAAGCATGTGGCGAAACGCACCCATCGCCCAGAAGTGATGGGCGGACTCGGCGGGTTCGGTGCCCTTTGTGAAATCCCCGCCGGCTACCAGACACCCGTGCTGGTAGCCGGCACTGACGGTGTTGGCACCAAGCTTCGTCTCGCCATGGATATCGGAAAACATGACACCATCGGCATCGACTTAGTGGCAATGTGCGTCAACGACCTCATTGTCTGCGGCGCTGAACCGCTCTTTTTTCTCGACTACTACGCCACCGGCCACCTGAACGTGGACATTGCCGTCAGCGTTGTCGCTGGTATCGGCCAAGGCTGCGAACAAGCAGGCTGTGCACTGGTGGGCGGAGAAACCGCCGAGATGCCCGGCATGTACGCAGGCGAAGAGTACGATCTTGCAGGCTTTTGCACCGGTGTGGTGGAAAAATCCGACATTATTGATGGCTCCGCTGTGCGCTCTGGAGACGCCCTGATTGCACTGGCCTCTAGCGGCCCACACGCCAATGGCTACTCCTTGATCCGCAAGATTCTGGAGGTCAGCCAGACCGATCTAACCGTCGAGATTGCCGGTCGCCCACTGGCTGAAACGTTGCTGGAACCGACCAAAATCTACGTCAAACCACTACTCAACCTGATAAAAAACTATCCAGTCAACGCCCTCAGCCATATCACTGGCGGCGGTTTGCTAGAAAACATCCCTCGCGTGCTGCCAGCGAAAACCAAAGCCGTGATCAACACTCAAAGCTGGCAGCGACCTGCTATTTTTGAGTGGTTACGTGAACAAGGTAATGTGGATGAACGGGAGATGCACCGCACCTTTAACTGTGGTGTCGGCATGATCATCGCCGTACCCGCCGAAATAAAACAGGATGTCATCAGCTATCTCATAGATCAGGGTGAAACAGCCTGGGAGATCGGCACCATTGCCCACTGTGACACCGGTGACGCACCAGTAGAACTGACCGACAGGTAGAGGGTCATGACTGGTCTCCGCACCCGCCTTCTGGCACAATTGACACTCACCTTTTTCTATCTACAAGACTCATGACCAGTAACGCCTTATCTGTGGTTGTCCTCGTATCCGGTAGCGGCAGCAACCTGCAAACCCTGACAGACCAGCAAAACAGTCTGGGCATCCGTATCAGCGCAGTGGTCAGTAACAGGAGTGACGCCTACGGGTTAACGCGTGCTCGGCTGGCCAATATTCCGGCAATCACCTTGAACCACAAGGATTACCCGAATCGCGAACAGTATGATGCCGATCTCATTCAATGTATTGATCAGCATTCACCCGCACTCGTCATTCTTGCCGGTTTTATGCGCATCCTGACACCGGCATTGACTCAATACTATCATGGACGCATGCTCAACATTCACCCATCGCTGCTGCCGAAATATAAAGGCCTGCATACGCATCGCCGTGCGCTGGAGGCGGGAGACAGTGAACACGGCGTCACCGTCCACTTTGTTACGGAAGAGCTGGATGGTGGTGCGCCGATCATCCAAGCGCGAGTCAAAATTAAAGCGTCGGATACAGAAGAGACCCTCCGCCAGCGAGTCCTGACCCAGGAACACCGAATTTACCCGACAGCCGTTGCTTGGTTTGCCCAAGGACGCCTGAAACTACTCAACAATAGTGCTTACCTCGATGGTGTACCGCTACCTGAAAGCGGATATGACTATCCTGTTGAAGCATCAACGGAACAGCCGTGAAACACCTAGTGCTGAATCATTGGCTCACTCTACTCACTCTGCTAATGCTACCCACTGCCAGCGCTGCCAGTATTGCAAACACTGCAACTTCGCGGGAGGAGCTGCAGGCATTTGATGCCAGCTACACGGTCACCATCAACAATACGCCTATGCCTGGCACTGCTGAACGCAAGCTAGTCAAGCAGCCAGACGGCTCTTGGCAATTGACCTTCACCTCCAACATGTTGTTCTATAACTTTTCTGAACAAAGTCGCTTCAATCTAGACAACAATCATCGCATCCAGCCTATCAGCTATCAACAAATTAAAGGCGCACTGGGAAACAATAAGCAGGCTTCTATCAATTTTGACTGGCAACGCAAACAGGCTGACAGTCGCGAAAATAAAGAGCAGTGGAAACTCCCCATTCAACTAGGTGACCTCGACAAAATCAGTTACCAGCTACAGCTTCAAGAAGACGTGCGTCAAGGACGCAAAAACCTCCATTACCAAGTGGTGAATGAAGATGACCGGGATGATTACCAGTTTCTGATGGAAAACGAAGAGATTCTTGAAACACCCCTTGGCTCCATCAAAGCAGTCCGCCTGAAAATGCAACGCGATAGCCATCGTCAAACTTGGATATGGCTGGCTAAAGACTGGAACTATATGCTGATAAAGCTTCGGCAATTAGAGAAGAACAAGGAGTATGTGATCACATTAACAGAAGCATCCATTGGAGGTAAACCACTCAAACCACTCAAGCCACCCCAAACAACGAAAAAGCCATAACCTTGGAAACCTTGGCGTTAATTTGAGCGTGTGCACTTATGCTGTCAATCTAGGTTTCAACTCAATTGTTTGAGCTTTCTCACCAATCGATTTAAAGTTTTTTAGTTAATGATTTTATTTTCATGGTTTCTATCGATGCTTTATAAATATTTGAGTTGAAAAACTCCTTCCCTGCCTTGTTGAAATATCTTTCGCAAAAGAAAACATATTTTCAACTTACTTTTGTGCAGAATCTTTTATTTCAAACCACGTCCTAGATCGTCCATCAATACTCCAATATCCCATTCCATGATCAAATCAGAAATTGATGTGGTATAGCGGAACAATAATGGCGTTTATCGGTTCATTGAAACGACCGCTCCAGCATCGATTACTTTTGTTGTTGCTCAACAGCCTCCTCTTTATCACTACTGATTATAAAAATTTTATTCTTTTCCTTCCAATAACCATGACCATAATCAATAAAAATAGAGCGACCTTGTGGAATTTTATTGATAGATATCACGAATGCTACATATCCATTGGTATGGCGATGAATAAGAAATGAAGCATTAGGCGGGGGACATTGAGTGCCTTCTTTATAATTGGTGTTGGCATTGATTAGGCTTGTGACATTGCCGTGACGATATCCTGATAGAAACCATCCTGGTGCTATGTCAACAGCGTAAGTATCTTGATGCATGGTATGATTGGCTTCACTCTCGGCTATCATGCGACCCGCATAATGACCTAATAGGGTCCATTTAGGAATATCGCAGCCAGCTATAACTCCATTTTTACCTTTAAGCTCGGCTTCTTCCTCTCCATCACAAATAATATCTTTCATATATCTGTTTAAGTATTTTTCTATGTTATCAAGACTCAAACTTACGTAGTTGGCGATCTGTCTATTTAAATTTAGTTTTGTTTGTTTGTTTGGTTTTCCAGTTGATTTTGCTAAGTTTATACTTTTAAATCTCGTGCCTAGTCTCACGTGTGTATCTATATCATCAGGATAGTCGTCTTGCCAAATGGGAGCCTTATTACTCCATATGTGGACATCACTCTCAATTTCTTCTTTTATCGTTATACTCTTATTGATGGTTTCGTTGGTTTCGTTGGTTTC
>JAGLCE010000131.1 GCA_023146365.1 Endozoicomonadaceae bacterium | reverse complement strand
TTTTTATTTACTTTTTATTTACTTTGTTTCTCGTCCTTTATTTCTCGATAAATTAATATAACAAATAACATTAACAGTAAAAATATTTTTTTACTTCGGGAACTTTGTGTGAAAAATAAACTCTTTAATTAGTAGTTGTTTGATTTACCGTCGCTCTGCTATGAAAGAAAGGCCGGGATAGTCATTTTTTTATGATGTTTTGCGTTGACAAATACTGATATTTATGTTTTTTCTTATGTTGTTATTCTGCTAATAATTATCATAAATACTAATTAAAATCGAATATTTTCGTTACGATTGGCTAAGTTAAATAAACACTATTTATTTGAAGTTATTTATAACCTATTTAATGAAAGAGGTAAACAAATGCCAGGAATTATTACTAAATCATCACAACATTATTCTGTTGTGACTCTCCCAACACTTAGAAGAACTTATTCGTGTGACGCTTACTGTTTTGGTAAAAAAATAGATATAGCTTCAACATTTGCAACGATACCAGCCCATAGTAAGCATATTTCTTCTTTACACTTGGAAAAAACAGTAGACAGTCAATCCAAATATATAATGGATGTACTACAATGCTCTGAATATATAAAGCAAAGTCTGATGTTTCGTTCTAATTCAGTATTAACCGAACTATCGTCAATGCTTGAGAAAGATACACTGAAACAATTAGAATATACAGAAGACTCAGTCAATGAAGCCTCAGTAAATGAAGCCTCAATAAATATAGTGGAAAATGAGAAAATGAAAGGAGCAGTTAAATATAAAGATGTTAAATCAATACTGCTTGATTGCAAACTAATTTCCACTCAACACGGTCCAACGTGTAAAGTTTTTGCACTGAGTCATATTGCTGACAATCTATTTTTGAAAGGAAAAACTGGTTACTGGCTCCCCCCTTATAAGAAAATAAAAACATCTATCATTTGCCAAGGAATGACACTACCTAATACTTTTAGTATGGAATTCATTGCTTTTGTTTATGATACCAAGAAATATGTGTATTCCATATATACAAATCGAGATTATGCTTGCTTATCTATTGAAGAAATAAATAATGTTTTTAGACATAACCAACAATGTATTGCTGAATTAGAATCCATATATTTACAACAAAATATAAGGAATTATATAGAGTGTACCTCTTCTCCTATCGGAAATAGCATCCGGGAAATTTCAAAAAAATGTGGCTCAGTTCAAGGTGAAGTTGTGTCACCAGAAATGCTTAGAGACATTGCCTTATCAATTGGAATCATTTCTGAAACAACTGAAATCGAAGATGTTAATGACCTCAAAGAAACAATGATATCAAAATTGCACAATGAACAACCAGTCATTGCGTTCACGCAGGGTTTACTCAGCAAGGATGAAACACAAATAAGCAAGGCTCAATGGGAAGAACATGCCATCGTTATCATCGGATATAATGCTTATGACGATTCATTTATTTATTTTGATTGCAATGTGGCTGGAACTAAAAGCATAACTACAGAGAGTCTGTGGAGGAGAATGAGCAACACTAATGAAAAAAGAGAATGTGAGTTTTATATTAACGACAAATATTCAGATGAAAGCGCAAGTTTAGCCTCTGACATTAACAGTACTGATGCTATTTTTAAAGAAGATTGGCATGACTGCGAACAGATGCTTTATGAACATAGCTACTACACAAGAGTAAATCAAACGGTGTTTTTTAAAACAGACGAAAGCGGGAAAAAACAATTTGACAGAGAAGGTCTTGCGTGTACCGAATTAAGCGCTATTAAGTCAATCAGAAAATCACGTAGTCCTGATGAAAATGAGTCGAATTTCAAACAAACTATTATGACATTTAGGGCCTTCTGATAAGACTTAATTATGGCCATCTGGCTCCACGCATTGAGATGCACCTAGGATTGTCAAGTAATGTGCACGGCTTGTCGCCCTTTTCTGCCTTTGGGATAGATCCTGATAAAGTTGATAATCGTGTTATTCTCATTCCCACGCTCCCGCGTGGGAATGCATACTTCAGAAATATCAGAAATACAGGAAGTCAGAAACAGAAATAAAGGAGACCCTATATTTGATTAGACAAAACCGAAGATAAAGGTCACATACTTGGCGAGTTCTCGGAGATTGTTATCGCCTAGCTCTTTAACGGCAGATTCATTTTGGATTAACGCTCGATAAAAGGCTATTTCATCGCTGTTTAATCCTGAACTTCCGGCGAGTGCTTCATCCTTGGCCATCTCTTTGACCATTTTAGTCAACTCTTCAATCACCTGATCGGTTTCAATGGCTCTGTTATGATATTGCCTTATGCAAAGGCTTCATGGGTATCAGGTGTTGGCTTACCTTTACCTTTTGATCCAGTGTAGATTTTGATGGCTTGCTTTAATTCATGCTGCCGGGCGATGAAACGGTACTCGAAAGAAGCTGTGATATAGTGACAAAACTCTCGATGACAGATTGAAATACTCTGCCATGTAATCGTATAGATGCTGTAAAGGTGTAGACCATGGATAAACGCAAGCTAACAGAAACCGATATAATAACGAAGTTTATTCTTCCTGCCATAACGTCTGCAGGTTGGGATGATATGACCCAAGTACGCTAGGAAGTTAAACTGCGTGACGGTAAGGTGATTGTGCGTGGCCAACTTGGTATCCGCAAGGCCGTTAAATCTGCCGATATCGTGTTTCCATTCCTTTCGGAAGGTATTGGCGTATCAAGCCATTATGATTTTCATTCAATCCACGCTCCCACGAATGATAAGGGTGTGCGAAATAGTTATCTGAACCCAGTGCTGCCTGTATCTTGGCGTGGTAAGCATACTCTGTTCCATTATCAAACGTAATCGTGTGGAGATGCTCAGCCTGCAAGCAAACGCGCTACCGTGCAATTACTGGAGCGCGACTTTGGCATAAGTTTAAATTTAAACTCGGTCTATAAAACCATGGACTTTATCGATGAAGGCACCATCGAAACCATTCAAAATAAAGCATTTAACGCGGCGTTGGGGTAGTAATGAGCAAGGTCGACGGTCTTTACAACAGGCTGATGAATCCGATGGCACTATTTTATTTCTGGATGAGTCGACAGCCAAGTCTGAACACCACTGGGGCGTACCACGCTTGCCGTCAGCGGTTACCTACAAACTGATTATATCAATATTACAGTTCGTAATAGGGTTCAGTTTGCTCTCTAGCGATGAATCATTCACGAGATCTATTGTTTGAAATCTTCTCTTCAAAGACTTGATTGCTAACATAGAGTTCTCCATCACTGTTTTCAATTATTTTATATTTAACAGATCAATATCGGCTTTTACCATCTGTTTTACTAAATCGTTGAATGACGTTTTATGTTTCCAGTCTAGTAACTGATTGGCTTTTGAGCTATCTCCTAATAGTAAATCAACTTCGGTTGGTCGGAAATAGCGAGGATCGACCTTCACCAGCGTTTTGCCTGTTTCGCTATCAATTCCACTCTCATGGGTGCCTTCTCCCTGCCATTGGATGGCGATCCCGACCTCAGCAAAAGAGAGTTCAATAAATTCACGAACCGAATGAGTTTCGCCGGTTGCTAGGACAAAGTCATCGGCTTCCTGGTGCTGCAAAATACGCCACATGCCATCAACATAGTCTTTGGCATGTCCCCAGTCTCGCTTTGCATTTAAATTGCCAATATAAAGACAATCTTCCATGTTATGCTTTATTTTAGCGACCGACCTGGTGATTTTACGCGTAACGAAAGTCTCTCCTCTAACAGGACTTTCGTGGTTAAATAGAATGCCGTTACTGGCAAACATGCCATAAGCCTCTCGGTAGTTTTTCACAATCCAAAAGGCGTAAAGCTTGGCCACTGCGTAGGGGCTTCTAGGGTAAAAGGGTGTGGTTTCGCACTGAGGTGTCTCTTGTACCTTGCCATAGAGTTCTGATGTCGAAGCTTGATAAAATTTACAGCGTTTTTCCAGTTCAAGAATTCTTATCGCTTCCAGTAAGCGCAGTGTGCCTAATGCGTCGGAATTTGCTGTATATTCGGGGGTGTCAAAACTCACTTGAACATGGCTTTGCGCCGCCAGATTATAGATTTCATCGGGCTGAGTTTTCTGAAGTAAACGGATGAGATTAGTAGCGTCGGTCACATCGCCATAATGCAGGAAAAACTTATTTTCCTGAGTATGACTATCTTCATAGAGATGATCGATCCGCTGTGTATTAATTGATGAAGAGCATCTTTTTATACCGTGAACAACATAGCCTTTTTTGAGCAGTAGTTCCACTAAATAGGCGCCATCTTGCCCAGTAACCCCTGTGATTAATGCAGTTTTATTGTCAGCCATTATTATTGTCCAGATACCATTGGTAATATTGCTTTAAACCATCGTTGAGGATGATTTTATTTTTCCATCCAAGCGTTGTTAGTTTCGAAACATCGAGCCTTTTTCTTGGCATTCCGTCAGGACGACTGAGATCAAATTCAATATTACCATTAAATCCAATGGTTCTTTGAATTAACGTTGCAAAATCAGCAATGCTAACATCGCTACCTGTTCCTATATTGATCGGTGACTCCTCTGAATAATGCTTTAGTAAAAAGATACAAGCGTCAGCCAAGTCATCGACATGCAGGAATTCACGGAAAGGCTTACCACTACCCCAAATAATCACTTGTTCGTCATTATTGACTTTTGCTTTATGAAAACGTTGCAGCAGTGCTGCGGGAACATGACTGTTTTCAGGGTGAAAATTATCGTTTGGTCCGTATAGATTGGTTGGCATTGCAGATATAAAATCACAACCATATTGTTTTCTATAAGCTTGACAAAGTTTAAGTCCAGCAATTTTTGCAATGGCATACCATTCATTGGTTGTTTCTAATGGGCCAGTGAGTAGATAATCTTCTTTAATCGGCTGAGGACAGCTCTTTGGGTAGATACAGCTTGAGCCTAAAAACAGTAGTTTTTTCACCGATGCACGATAAGCACCGGTGATCACGTTTTGCTGGATTTGTAAATTCTCTGAAATAAAGTCAGCGGGGTATTCGGTATTGGCATGTATTCCACCGACCTTTGCCGCAGCTAGTATCACCACATCGGGTTTTGTTTTATGATAAAATGCTTCAACGTGTGATGAATTGAGAAGGTCGAGATCATTACGTGTCGTTGTAATGGTCTGAATGCCCTCGTTGGATAGTCGACGAGTGATTGCCGAGCCAACCATTCCATTCGCCCCAGGCACCCACACTGTTTTATCAGTGAAGTCAAACTTATCTGCCATAAGCATCCTCGTATCGTATGATATCATCCTCGCCGAGGTAATCACCACACTGAACTTCTATTAAAATAAGTCGATTGAATCCAGGATTTTCAAGACGGTGCTTATTGCCTAAGGGGATATACGTTGATTGGTTGGGGCTAAGTTCAATCAGCTCATCAGCATTGGTGACAAGCGCGTTTCCGCTGACAACAATCCAATGCTCACTTCGATGTTTGTGAGATTGCAAACTCAGGCGTCCGCCAGATTTTACTTCAATACGTTTTAGCTTGAACCTCGGCCCTTCCTGCAAAACCGTATAGGTTCCCCAGGGGCGATGCACGGTCGAAAACGATTTATAGCTTGGATCGTTGCGGGATTTTAGTTCATCGACAATCGTGCGAACATCCTGCGTGCAATTTTTGTGAGCAACCAGTAGAGCATCAGACGTATCCGCAATGATCAAATCGCTGATGCCGAGAGTTGCAATTAATCTGTCGCCCCCCTGCACAATGCAGTTGTTAGTTTGTTTAAGCATAACGTTACCGGTAACGTTATTGTGATGCTGATCGGAGGGGTGTAGAGCGCCATATTCAGTCCATGAACCGATATCAGACCAGCCTAACTCGCAAGGTACCACCGCAACATGTTGAGATTTTTCAAAAACGGCGTAATCCACGGAAACGCTGCGAATCTGCTCAAAGTCAGCTTGCTGCATCTCATATTGTTGCCAACCTTCCCCTGAAGATCGCTTTGCACCCGAGACGCATTTGAAAGCCTGATCAGCTATATCAGGGGCGAAAAGAGAGAGCTCAGTTAAAAAGCTCCCCGCACGCATGCAAAAAATGCCTGAGTTCCAAAAGAATTTTCCGCTGGCCAAATACTCTTCTGCCGTTTGACGATCGGGTTTTTCTACAAATCGTCGCACTTCATGTCCATCAGCCTCAATATAACCAAATCCTGTTTTCGGAGAGGTCGGCTTGATACCAAAGGTTACCAGTTTGCCTTGTGAAGCGAGTGCTTCTGCACGCCTTACCGCATGGCTGAATGCTACTACGTCATCAATTAAATGGTCGGCTGGCATGATCAGCAGGGTGCAGTCGGAGCCATGCTGGGCTAGGGCGTATTGTGCTGCTACTGCAATGGCCATCGCTGAATTGCGTCCAACCGGTTCCAATAAAAATGTGTTTTGCGCCGCACGGTTTTCAGTGGCTTCAAATTCGTCTTTCGTGTAAAAAAAAAGTTCACGATTCGTGACCGTAATAACCTCGTTAGCATTGGATACCGAGGCAACCCGTTGGTAGGTCTTTTGTAGTAAACTCTGGCCATCATCAAGCTTGATAAACGGTTTCGGATGAGCCTCACGAGACAATGGCCAAAGCCGTGAACCAACACCGCCTGATAAAACGACAGGTACTATCAACACAGTACTCCCTGGATGCGACACATCTAATAAAAATTGCTGAGCTGCCACACAGTTTATCAAAGATGATTTTATACTCTTCGGGGAAGAGAGGGGCAACACTATGATCAAAGAAGCGTGTTTTTTTACTGTTTTTAACTCTGTGAGACCTCATCATAACCAGCGACATCAAGACTATGAAGAATTGGATGACTTAGGTCAGTGGCTGAGACGAAAAGCTTGGGCTGTGTTGTGAAGAATGTTTGCATTTCGATATTTTACCAGAATAGGATCGGCTTTGTTGAGTTATTGCTGAGGTCTCTCTGTTTCTACATCGGATTTATGTTGTGTTCATGGTTTTTATGTTATATATTGCGCCTCGCTTTTGGGGTATAGTCCAGAGCGGAAAATTGTTAGCTGGTGAGGTGTCCGAGTGGCTGAAGGAGCACGCCTGGAAAGCGTGTATGCGGCAACGTATCGAGGGTTCGAATCCCTCTCTCACCGCCATCGTAAGGATTATTATGATCAACTTGAACGTCAACAGAGAAGCGAACCAGATATTACCGGATGGATTCAGTGGTTTTTAGGTTGCCTTGGACGTTCAATTTCTAACGCCGAAGAGACGTTGCAATCTGTTTTGTTTAAAGCCAAACTTTGGGAGAAGATCAACCACCAACCTGTTAATGAACGGCAACGTTTAATTATCAATCGAATGCTTGAGGATGATTTCCAAGGTCACATGAACACTTCAAAATATGCCAAACTGGCCAAGTACTCATCAGATACAGCGTTACGTGATATTTAAGAGTTGAAGGCTCGTGGAGTGTTTGTTCAAAATCCTGGTGGGGGTCGAAGTACGAGCTACCGCCTTCCAGAGGAAATAACGTAATAAGCCCATCATTGTTTTTAATTAGGCGATGCGACAGATTTAATGCCTGTCCCAAGTTTTAAGTTGATTTTAAGTTGAGTGGGTTTAAAAGATAAAGGCTTTTCGCCGTACGCGTGATTGTGTGATACTGTTTATTATCGCCGATAAAAATATCCCGTTGATATCGTACCTGCTGGTTGATTCTTTATAACAGCAGGTGTTGATGTTCAACTCGCTCGAATTAAATATGAAAATGTTTCCAGATGAATTGTCCATAAGGATAATAAACAAAACATTGCTGTTTTATGATGAATAACCAGCTTGCTCAAAGTTATTCTGTTTTATTAAATTGTGGGGATTCGATCAGAGATTCTCTAATAGAGATAAATGTTATTGACTAATTAATAAAGTTAGTGCAAATTTGTTGTTGTTGTTGTTGTT
>JAGLCE010000130.1 GCA_023146365.1 Endozoicomonadaceae bacterium | reverse complement strand
GAGAACCATGACGAGAACCATGACGGGAACGAAAGCCTGAGAAGGGATATGGGGGGCACTATTCCAAAATTAAAACAAGATCCTCACATCCGCTCTAATATTATCAAGCGAATCCAACGTTATCTTAACTTCACCCCGTTATAGCTAGCTTAGCGTCCACTCACTGCGTGTCAGCGACAGCCGTAATTACATTGTGATTTGTGAGACTAGCATTAAATCGACAAAGCCTGATTAAACAGGCTGTAAACGTTTGCATCACCATGTTGCTTCAGATACCCAGAAGTTAACTCAACCAGTGGCATCAGCTGCTCAAGAGGAATCTCCTGCTTTGCCAAGATGCTCTTCATATAGTTCGCACCCTGCAAGGCCTTCCCCTCACTACCAGCCTGTGCCAGCAGACCACCCAAAATACTGCTATCCTCCTGTAGTTCCGGCGCCAGCGCAACCTGCGCATTAATGCCTGGCACTACAGCAGACACCTGAGCATACTCACCAACACTCAGATTTTCTTTAGCCAACTGGAACAATCCACCCAGACTGTTCTCTGCCTGCGAGCGACTCATCTTTAACTTGTTCATAACCAAGTTGAGCAGCCCCTGGGTGACAGGCGTCTTGACAGCAGGTTCGTTCACAGAGACCATCGAAGCAGGCACCAGCGATACCGACTGTAATCCGGATTCCAACCAGCTACCCGCTATCGCCGATGCAGAAATCCGTAGTGGTGTCGCCACCACACATAAAACAGTTCCCAAAAGAAAAACCTTGTTCAACGCCACCTCCGTGCCTTTTATTTTTGTGTGCTATCTCAACAAAAATCGTTTGATTATCTCGCCAGTCTACTAAAAATAGTTACACAATAACATCAATAAGCTTTGCCGACTGGCTCGACTCATGCTAGCCCTAACATTTCACCGTCAGGACTCTTCACAACACCTTCCTGAGTATTCCAACAATCCAGCGTTTTCAAAGCATTACTCAGATCCTCATGACGAAGATTTATCACTTTACGCTTTTTGGTCTCAATCGCGGGGGCATTAAGTTTTCCTTCTACCGTTTGCAAAAACGCTTCCAACTCGTCAGGCGTCGCCCTGTTAAGTGGCCGATTCTCCCACAAAAACAAGTAAGCATTGGCGACACAACCACGATCAATGCAATCCTTGCAACTATGATTATAGGTAGTCGCATTCGTATTATGAATCAGCGACATAACCAGCGTTTTATTCAGGAAATGAAAAAGAAAGGCTCGCCGCTGGTTTCTAGACAGCCGAATATTACTCTCCATTCCCAGCTCCTGTGCAGCCTGATCCAAGCACTGTTGCAGATACGTCCTGAAATCACCACTCACCGCCGAAAGCTTTTCTCGTAAACTGATCGGAAAGAAAAAACCGTCCCGATTACCATCCAAGACATCAATAATCTCTGCATTCAGATCCGCTAAAAGACCGTCACCACCACATGGTTTTTCCTGTTTATAAAAACTTCCGTCAGCCGACAAGGTCACCACTGTGAGCTTCTCTTGCATATCTTTACTTGCCTGCAGCCGCTCCAGCTTGTCACTTCTATACCCTTCTACACCAGTACGACGCTGACGGTTGATATAAAGATGGTGCTGAGTAGATTCTTGACTCTCCAGAAAACAACGGAATTCAGGCGTAATATGTACACCGGCTGGCAATATCTGCCGAGTCGGCGTACCCATACGGATACAGCATACCGCCCTTCCCTGCTCTTGGAACGTAAAATGAACATCCGGAATGTTGCCTTGGAGAGAAGGGTCATAGCCAATACCTAGATCACCTGCGGTCAAGCCCACAAGATTGCACACATGCTGGCAATAACCGCTTGCGTTTTCAAGCTTGGCGTGCTGAGATTCGATCAACTGCTGAGTCTGTGCCAGTCGCGCCACAATTGACTCTCCTTGGCAGCTGGCCAAAGGCACAAAACAAGCACTCCTATTACTCAAAACTGCTTCTTGTTTAACTGTCTGAACCAACTTGTGATGAAAATCACTCCTACCCTCAGGGACAAAAAGTGCATGGGCAACCTCATTAAGAAACGCTCTGCTATTGTGACAAAAAGTATTCGGAAGTTTACATTTTATTAATATCTCATTCGCCTTGCGAAAGATCCCTATAAATCGTTTGTAACGTTGTCGTGGCGTTGCGCTCGGCAAAACACCAGCGATACTTTTTCCGCTAAGTTCCACCAGGATTATCACCATATACTTCCACAAAAGGGCATCTTGGCTCTCTAAAACAGCGTCTTTATTGTCCTGCCCCAGCCATAAACCCAATCTCGATGTATTCTGTAGATTATCCCACATCGATATCAGTTTTTTCTGGTAGCGCAACTGTTTCCAAGCGTCACCATCAATCGAAGATTTCGTCAAAAGCGTTTTATTCACATCATAATTATTTCTTATCGAGGTCAATTCACTCGGAAAGCGGACGACCGTTCGCTCATGGAATGGTTTTCTCTGCGTCACAATGTTCCAAAGTTTATTAAACCAGACACGGCAACCAAAGAACACTTTCAGCCTGTAGTACACGCCGAAACCTTTGCTCTTTATCCTATGCCGATAAGGCTGATCGGAAGCAACTGTACGCTCCCCAGAAAAAAAGCTGAGTTTATTCATCTAATATCACTATCACACATTATTTATTGGGAAACTAATAGATTAATGGTTGCCACACAGCGAACGAAACTAGTGTGATCAACCAGCACAATTACTCATTTCTATACATAATAAACAACCTGACGAAACTTGTTGTTACTGCTATCCAACACCCACTGCTCTCGTGAAATGATATCTCCGTTTTTATCACGTCGAATGGTATCTGGCCCCATGTTATCAATAATGTGTTGTGAAGATTTATGATTAGTCTCATTCAACATATATTCCACAGCAACCTCGGTCATGCTCGTATCCCCAAAGAACAATCTGTGGGAACAATACCGATCATTGGCCAAAAACATTGACCGTATCTCTTCCGCTGGTGTCCTAAACGCCTCATTGACGGATGAGTGTACCCCCATAACAGGCTGAACTGGAATAGCGGAAATACTACCATGACGTACCCTGTGTTCAACCACCGTACTTGGTCCAACACTGGACGGAACACTCCGTATAACCTGTTCAGTCTGCCCGACTGGACGTTGTGCCCAGTAAACCACTGGAGCCGACGAAGAGACTACTGTCTCTTGAGCACGCTCCATCATATCTAATCTTTCATTGTGCTCCCGCAATTGCCCATACATTCTATACAGTCTTTCGCCGGGATACTGCTCATAAGTATTTATAGTCATATATCATCCTCTCCTAAATGTTTCATTCATTAATAATTAGACAACACAAAAGCCTGATAAGTTCATTTAATTCATCCTATCTCATACTATGGCTAAAGCTAAAACAGTGTCTTTCGTTATCTCTTTGGAAACTCGAAAGCCTGATAAGTTCATTTAATTCATCCTAAACAGTATCTTTCGTTATCCAATTAACATTCGACAATTCGAAAGCTTGATAAGTTCATTTAATTAATGAACTCGTTATAAATTCTATTTATTTCAAATATGAATTCATGATTTTGTATAATAGATTCATTTAAAATTATGAATAACACTGAACAAAGCTTTGGCTTCAACTGCCCACTGACAATGATTCATGATTGATAATTGATTTAAAAGAAGACAATTATGGCTGGTAAAATGGAGTTCTTATCGATGGTTTAAGTCATCAGACCACAAGATGCCATGATTTTTGGTCAATCACGTTTTATTTTAAATCATGACATTACTCTGATGGGCATACTGATCGATCAATAAACCTTCCCTGGCTTCAACAAGTAGGTCAGTCTGATTATTCTACTGATTCCGGTATCTTCTTGACTCGAAACGGCTCAAAGCCAGTATCCTTCCCCTGCATTGCTGCGCTATCACCAGCCGATCTCTTGCGTCTCTGGCCAGTCGCTTTCTTATCGCGCAGACGCTGCTTGCCCTTTTCAACGGTTATTTTCTTGTCTGTCGGCTTTTTTTTCTTTCTACTGGCAGCCTTACCAGAAGCCTTCACTCTCTTCGGTCCCTTGTAGCTGGCTTCCATCCCGGCGATCTTGCGGCGCTCAAAGCGAATGTTAAGATAGCGTTCAATGCTTGCCATCAGGTTCCACTCCAACGCACTGACAAAAGTGACCGATAGCCCCTGCTGTCCAGCACGACCGGTTCGACCAATCCGGTGTACATGGTCATCGCCGCGACGTGCTACATCGAAATTAACAACCAGATCAATACCTTGGACATCCAGCCCACGAGCGGCCAAGTCAGTCGCCACCAACACATTGATGCGACCGTTGCGCAACAGCTCCATCGCTCGGTTGCGCTCTTCCTGAGAGATCCCCCCGTGAAGCACCCCAGCAAGAAGCTTTTTATAACGCAGGAATCCTTCCAGTTTGGTCGCTTGGATACGCGTTTTAGTAAAGACCAACGCCTTGTCAAAGGTCTCTGTTTTCAATAACTGAACCAGCAAATTTTCCTTGAAAGTGAGATCATCGACCAGAATCATCTCTTGGCGGATATTCCCATGAGGCTCTCGCTCAGGGTTAATCTGAATGGATTCCGGTTTCCGTAGGACAGTAGAGACAATCCGTTTCAGTCCAGTTTTCTGCAACGTGGCAGAAAAAAGCAGAGTCTGGCGTTTGGCAAACGTACATTCATTAGCGATTTTCAGCACATCGTCGCTGAAGCCCATGTCCAGCATTCGATCGGCTTCATCTAGCACCAGCACTTCCAGATCACGGAAATCCGTCGTACCACGATTGATGTGATCCACCAGACGCCCAGGCGTGGAAACTATGATTTCCGGGTTTTTTCGGAACAGACTGGCTTGGTATTTAAAATCATCCCCCCCAGTGATCAGTCCGACCTTAATGCCCGTGCCAATGGCCAGCCGTTCGCACTGTTTAAGCAGCTGTCTGGCCAGCTCACGGGTCGGTAGCAAGATCAGTGCTCGAGTACCGGTATTCGGTGCAGGGGTCAGTAAGCGGTTGAGCATGGGCAGCAGAAAAGCGCCCGTCTTACCACTCCCCGTTTCGGCGCTAACCAGTAAATCATTACCGGCCAGTGCCGCTGGGATCGCTCGTACCTGGACGTCGGTGGGCTGTTCCCAGCGGACAGAATCCAGCGCCTTCAACAGGCGTTGATCAAGTGAAAAATCAGAAAACAAAAGTCTACACCTCAACGATTAAAAACGACGAACACCAGGTCCAAAACAGCCATAAAATAATCACGGCGAACCTGTGCCTAGTTCAAAGGAACACTTTGCATTTGAGAGTCCCTAATACATTAAAAGCATAAAATGCTCGTCAAATGAGTGCGCACGACCATAATACCATAGCGATACACAGCAAAATATGCTTATATTACGCTCTGTTTTATTTGAAACTTTCAAGCTTTTCAATCTGAAAATCGTATGACCTTTACGATTCATACTGGCTACCGATGAATCAAATAGTTCTTTAACCCAAAAAACACCTAAACGGTTCATTCAGCGGAACTAACCACCGGTTCAACATGCGACATCTCACATAACACTAAAACCCTATTCACCGAATAACCATCATAGGATCTAAGATCAGACATGAAAAAACTTAAAAATGAAAAAGAGTGGATAAAAAAAGCCATCAGTGCTGGCACCAAGTATGGCGAAGCACGAGGTGCGGTTGAATTTGAAGCCACCGATTCGGCGAATGAAAAACTTGAATACATTTATCGTCTGCTGGTACATGACAAGGTGATACAGCCAATCCCTGAAGAGCAGGTGTCCCAGAAAGCCATCAAGCACAGGCTCGCCATATGGGCATCAAAACTCAAATAATCCAAAAGGTATCCAGCGTCTCTGTTGTCTATTTAAACGCAATCCATAACAGACTAAAGGCATCGCCCTCCTAGCTCCATCCGACTTTGGCTCAGGCCTCCAACGTGCTCTAATAGCCTATCAGCGTCTGGCCTTACCTCGCCGGACCCCCGTTTTTTAGTGCAGGCCAACCCTTTTTCTATGCTAGCAATATCCACCAACGTCTCCATTCCAGACCACGAAATAGAGATCAACGCCATCCGTGCCCAGGGCGCAGGTGGCCAGAATGTTAACAAAGTCTCAACAGCCATCCACCTGCGCTTTAACATCCACGCCTCCTCGCTACCTGATTTCTACAAACAGCGATTACTGGCTCTGAACGACCAGCGGATTACCGCCGAAGGCGTCATCGTGATCAAAGCCCAGCAGTTCCGTAGTCAGGAAAAAAATCGGGAAAATGCCCTTAAGCGATTAAGAGAACTGATTCGCTCTGTCGCCGTATTCCGCAAAAAACGCATCGCCACCCGACCCTCACGCTCCGCCCGAAAAAAATGCGTCAACAGAAAAAAATGCCGCAGCAAGATCAAAACCCTTCGGGGTAAGGTGGATCAATAAACCACCGATCAAGCTCACTGCCTCTCATTTTTCCCCTAACTCCCTGGGTATCAGCGTTCGATGTTATGCGATCATGATGATCATTATTCCGCCATCGACCTCATAGTGAGACAATCCGTTCAGCCAGTTTCAACGGTGCTCTCCGGTGTGTCACCATCAAGACCGTTTTTCCTCGGGTCGCCTCATCAAGCACCGCTAATATCATCTCCTCGGTCGCAGGATCCAACCCTTCGGTCGGCTCATCCAAAATGATCAGCGGACTGTCGCACAACAGTACTCGCGCCAAACCCAGCCGACGCTGCTCACCACCTGAAAGCGGTACACCGCCCTGCCCCAACCAGAGTTCCAGCAGACCCTCATCGCCCCCTATTAACCGATCAAGACCAACAGCCTTCAAAACGATCAATAATTGATCATCATCGATCTGTTCAGCGGCGATACGCAGGTTATCCCTCAGTGTCGCACTGAAAACATGGATACGTTGTGGCATCACGGTCATCACCCGCCGCAACAACTCCTCCGTCATACCCTCGATGGGACAACCACCCAGAGTCAACGTGCCCGCATCAGGGTTCCAGTCACGACTTAACAGTTGCAACAACGTCGACTTTCCACAACCCGTATGACCCGTAATGGCAACCCGCTCACCGGCGGCCACAGAAAGGCTTAATCCATCAAAAACAGGCAGAGAAGAGCCTGGATAACAGAATGTCAGTTCAGTAATATCAACCGTCATGCCCTGATCGATGATCTCCGGCATTTTTCGATTCTCGGAAGGGAACACCACTAACGGCAGCTGATCAGTCACTTCGGTCAGTCGTACTGCTGAGCGTCGCACCTGCCCCAACACTTGAAAGGCCGCCGACACCGGAATGATCGTTTCAAACGTCGCTAGAGTGGCCAATGCCAACATCACCATCAGTGATCCAGCTAATGCACCGGTGGCAACCTCTGCGGCGGTCACCCAGAGCAAACCTGCCAACGCGACACCCGCCAACACGGTCACCATTGCCGCAGCCAGGCCAGTCACACGTGCCAACACCGCCTGCTGCTGAGTCATCTGCGCTTCCTCTAAGGCAACGGCCTTCCGATAGTCCGGTTCTGCGCCGAATATCAACAGCTCGGCCTGTCCGGCAACGTAATCATGCAACCGTGTGCGCAGCTGACCTTTCGATTCAGTGACCGCCTGCCCCGCATGATTACCCAGTCGGTAAAACAAGAGCGGCAACAATAGCAGCGTCGGCACCAGCACGACCGCTAGCGGTATCATCGCAACGGTCGAAAACAGCCCAGCCAAGATCATCAGACCCGCAACAGCCACTACGGCGCAAACCAGTGGAGTCAGCAGACGCAGGTAGAGATTATCCAGAGCATCAATATCCGCCACCATACGATTCAGCAGATCAGCCTGCCGGAATCGACGCAGACCGCTGGGCGCTAGCGGCTCAATCTTGCCGTAAAACCAGACTCGAAGGCGAGCCAACAGTTTAAATGTGGCGTCATGGCTAACCACCCGTTCCAAATAACGACCCAGCGTCCGGACAATGGAAAACCCCCGCACACCCGCACTCGGAGTAAAAAAATTAAACACTTGAGCTGTCGCGACGGTTAAACCCGCTACCGCCGTGGCGGTGATAAACCAACCCGATAACGCCAGCAGCCCCACACTGGCAGCCAGAGCCAGCAGTGCCAGCAGAATGCCCAACCCCATCTGCAGACTGTGATGACGGTAAAGCTTCAGAAAAGGCAATAGCTCACGCACAATCCGACGCTCCGTTATTCAGTGGATTCAAGTCGTCATCACGTTCATTCAGCTCCTGCGCCCACTCATTCCAAAGCTGGGCAAAGTAGCCATTTTTCTGCCTCAGCGCAGCACTGGAGCCCGATTCCACCAACTGACCATCATGCAATACCAACACGCGATCCGCTCTCAGTACCTGTTCCAGTCGATGGGTGACCATAATAACGGTTTTATCCATGCTATAACGGTTCATTCCATCGTCCACTAACCGTTCGCTGTCACGGTCAAGGCTGGCGGTCGGTTCATCCAACAGTACCAGCTGTGCCGGCCGGACAATGGCCCGTGCCAGCGCAATCCGTTGAGCCTGACCCACCGACAACCGACTGGCCGCCTCACCCAACACCGTCTCCAACCCTTGTTCCAGACCAGCCACGACCTCATCGGCATGAGCCAGGCGCAAGGCAGTTTCGATATCGGTACTGGACAGCGTTTCCCGACCCAGCCGGACATTCTCCACGATCGAACCGCAGACCAGCAGAGGGTTTTGCCCCAACCAAGTAAGCTGACGACGCCAGCTGTCTGGATTAAGTTCGCGCAGCTCCACCCCGTTAACGCGTAGACTGCCTTCATAGGCCAGAAAGCCAAGCAGCACATTCAGCAAGGTACTTTTTCCCGCGCCAGACAGACCAACCACCGCCAGATGTTCACCCGCCGCAACGGTAAAAGAGAGTTGATTCAACAATAGCTTGTCACTGCCTGGTGCACGGACGGTCAGCCCTTCACAGACAATGTCTGCCGCTGGCTGCTCCGGACAGTCCCCTCCTCCCTGCGGTCGTTCTGGCACCGGCTCATTCAAAAAATGCATGAGTCGATCACCCGCGCCGATCGCTTGGGCACGCGCATGGTAGAATGTTCCTAACTCACGTAACGGTTGGTAAAATTCGGGCGCCAGCAGCAACAGAAACAGACCGGTAAACAGTGTAAGACTCTCCCCCCAAAGGCCGAAATCCAGATAACCGAGGTAACTCATGCCGAGATAAAGCGCCGTTAGGGCAATAGAGACCGCAGCAAAAAACTCCAACACGGCGGAGGAGAGAAAGGCTAGGCGCAGCACCTGCATGGTCTTAAGTCGGAACGATTCCGCCGCTGTCGCCACCATCGCTTTTTCCTGTTGGCTACGATAGAAAAGCCGCAGTGTCGCCACGCCCTGCAGACGATCCAGAAAGTGGCTACTGAGCCGAGAAAGCGCTTGAAAGTTTCGACGATTAGCCTCTGAGGCTTGTTTTCCGACCAGAATCATAAACAGCGGTATCAATGGGGCAGTCCCTAGGAAAATAACCGTCACAGCCCAATTTTGAGGCAGCACCACCAGCAGAATGATCAGCGGAATCAACCATGAAAGCGACATCTGGGGCAGATAGCGTGCAAAGAAATCCTGGAGTTCTTCCACCTGCTCCAGCAGCAGAGTCAGCCACTCACCAGCCGGACGCTGGCCTATCACTGCGGGGCCCAGCTGACCCATCCGCTCCAATAACATCTGCCGCATCTGCCGACGGACGGCCAGTCCTGCTCGGAACCCGGCCATCTCACGCCCCAACAGGCAACCGGCGCGCATCAGGCTAGCCAGAAGGAATCCGACAAGATAAGGCAGAATCACGGTGCGTTCCTGCCCATCCATCACCAGAGTGTGAACTATAGCGGCCAAACACCAAGCTTGGACGATGATCATCAGGCCATTACCAATACCGAAGGCCATAACAGACCCAAGCCAGCGACCAGCCACTGCTTTATGGCTGCGTAACCAGTGATAAACCTCACGTTCGGTGGTTTTGTTCATATTTACTGCGCTATTTCACTGTGTGACTGAAACAAAAAGGAACAAAAAAAACAGACTAATCAGGGCTCATCACCAACGATGCTACCACGCAAACGGCAACGTAATGTTAACAGCCTTAAGCGTTCAAGTAACGCTGGATTAATAGAATTAGAGTTGTGCACGAGGGGGGAATTTTATTCTTTGGCTAGCAGCCTGTCGGACTGACCACCGATTAATATCCCCCCCTTAGGAGATTGAAAAAATAACCCATTGCTGCGTGGCTCTGTGTCAGCTTCGCACATCAATCCGTCATTAATCCCAGAAACACGTCGCGCTCCTGAGAGTCGTGAACATCACTCAGTGTCACGCTTTGGCTATGAATAAAGCCATCTTCAACCAGTCGTGTTCGAAACCGCCTCAAAGTGGAGGCTTCGGAAACGTCTCCACCCAGTTCAAGGTGACAAAACTTGCGAAACAGTAGGTCTCTACATAAACATTGAGCCAACTGCACTGTACAAGTGACTTGCCCCCTTTTCATGACTCCTTTTCAAGTGACTCTTGGCCTCTTTTTTTCTTCCTTTTTTCTTGGCTCATTTTTTTATTCATCTGACAGAATCCGATGTAAGGACAATGGACCTGTTGATTAATGCTATGTTCCAGAAAAATTTTATGGCCCGGATACTGTACGAAGTTTACAGCGAGAAGTTGATTTCACTTATTGCTTGAATCCAGCAGAGAATAGTTCCCCTGCAATCGACATTAATAGGCTAATTTTATTAAAATTCGGAACGTAATCGCACGTTCCTTAACGGGTAATCTAGTACTTACTAGATTTTTTACATAATGATGCGCCTTTCAGGATTTTTATAATATCTTTATCATTATTTTCAAGCGCTATGGCAAGGGGCAACTGTCCTTTATTATTAATTATATCAAGTTTGGCGCCTGCTTCTATCAAGCATTTAACTGCGTCAAATTTTTTATCTTCCACAGCAAGATGAAGTGCAGTATCATTAGTATCAGAAGTAACATAATTAATATCAGCGCCAAGACGAATAAAGTACCGAAGTAGCTCAGCAGACTGTTTTTCTATTTTTACGGAATAATGTAGCACATTGAATTTTTTATTATAATCATGAACATCCTTTAAAGAGAGTCCCGAGGAAAGTAATAATTTAACGACGTCAAAAGAACAGTATTGTAGACAAAAATAGAGTATGTGCCCGCGGCAATGTTTCGTATTAAAATCAACCCCATTGTCGATTAATAATTTTATTGTTTTAAGGTTTTTGCTTTGGCAAGACAATAAAAAAGGAGACCCGCAATTTTCATAGAAAGTATTAACATTTGCACCATTATCGATTAGATATTGAATAATATCATGTTTTCCATCGACTATAATGGCTTCGCATAAAGCATTGTATCCTGAACTATTATGGATTTCCAGAGCATTATCATAATGATCCACCAGTTCTTTGATGACCTCAATAGAACCACTACAGATGGCGCAACTGATAGGTGTCAATCCATCATCGTTAAAAACATTGATAGCGGAATTAAGTGAACCCAGTAATTTAACTATGCCGACATACCCTTCTAGACAGGCAATGTGTAGAGGGATGTTGTTGTCACTATTTCTAGCGTTAATATCAGAACCATGATCGATCATGAATTTGACTGCCTCAATATCTCCTCTATAGGTAACGATGCTCAGAGGAGTCAGTCCATAATCATTTAGGGCATTAATGTTGGTTATATGCTTATGTAGTAACTTCAGTATTTCTATATTGGGCCCTTTCGCTGCCTTGTGAAAACTGAAATCTCCCAATATTTCTTCATTTATTTCTAGCAGTAACTTTGCTGCTTCTAGATTTCCTTGATCAACAATATCTTTGATGGGACTGCACAACAAAAATTCACCGTCTAGCATACTATAATGATTATTAATGTCACACTTAAAACTGATCAATAATTTCATCATCGGTAAATTTTCTTGAATGACAGCCAAGTTAAATGGACTCATTTTGTCACTACTATGTACCTTATTAACATAGGTGGGATCCATATTATGATTAAGCAGTATGCTAACTGCAATTACATTATTTGTTTTTACGGCCAGATTCAATAAAGGTTCCCCGTCCTTATGCTCAGTATTAATCCTAGCCCGCGATTTTATCAATTTCATCATTATTTTATGATTCTTGTTGTTTATGGCTATGAGGAGCGGGGATTCTTTGAGCGAGTTATAAACACCAGTGTCAGCACCGTTCCATAGTAGGATTGAAACCGTAAGCAAATCTTGTATTTTACAGGATGTATGTAAGGGGGTCATCCCTTTTTTCGTTATAGCGTTAATGTTAGCGGCGTTTTCGAGCAAGAGTTGGATTATTTTATAATTTCTTGTTTTTACCGCTATGTGTAGGGGGGACAGCCGTTCGTTTGTCGAGGAATTAACATCAACTTTCAGTGTGATGAGCTGTTTGACCACTTCAAACCGATTATTTTGTATGCTTATAAAGAGTGCAGTTTTGCCACGCTTATTCTTACTTTCTATATTTACCAAGCAATGGTTAAGGTATTTGACGAGATGAAGATCTCCCTCTTTGCATGCCAAGCGAAGAAGAGACTCTGCTTGTTTTGATGATGGATCAAAAAAAGCATTTTCGCTTAACAGGCATAGAACGACAAGGCTATTTTTATTTTTGATAGCTATATCGAGGGCACTTAATTTAGTTTTTGGGTCGACGATATTGATATCTACACCCTTGCTAAGTAGAAATCTAATGACATCAATATGGTTATCTTGACTGGCAGTGAAAATGAAAGGATAATTTTTGTTGTTATCTTTTTTGTTTTTCATTCTATTAAATATATTAGGGTCTGCCTGATATCGAAGTTTTAATGATTCTATATTACCGGTATGGCAATCAAGTAGAATCATTGAGTTATCTAATTCTTGGAGATCATAGTTAGGAATTTCATCAATTTTCAAGTGCTCACTGTTATGAGGGCAGAGGTAGTTTGTTTCATTACAAAGAACGCACGACCGCCTATTTTCTTGGGTTTTAACCAACGTTTTGACAGAAGCATAAAAAATAGGGGCGTACCTATGGCTACATGTAACTTTCAAATAACCATTATTAGTAGATGTTCTGTTACTATCCATACCCATGAAGTCTAGAGCAATATTCATTGCTGATACATAGCACTGATTGTCAGTTGAATTTTGGAATGGTGTCATTAATATAGCCTTGTGTTCAGTGTTTTCATTATTAATAGACAATGATTTAGTGAAAGGTTCATTGTTTTTCGAAATTTTACAAATGGAGCAGTGAGAAGTAATTATTGTTGGTTATTACTACATAGTGACTAGTAGAATTTTACTGTGCCTGTTTTGTTAAAATAGACCCTCGCTACGCTCATTAAACTTTCCTCATTTTGTCACCCACTCTATCATTCTTAACGTGCCAACCCGCTTCAGGTTGTTGACAGCACTCGCTCACCCCCATCACCGACTACTCGTAAGCTCATGGTTTCTTTAAGCCCTGTACATTAACCGATCTGCCAGTAATGGCATACCCTGAAGGTTTGCACTTATTGTATTTTGTTTCTGCCTCAGATAAAACCACCGGTAATTTTTGTTGATGTTGATGTTAATCATTTTTTCAATTATAGTCGTACTGTGATGGAGATTAATAATGGAATCGTCCATCCTTGCCTAAAACTTTGTAATCATTCTAGTAGGTATTCTAACAAAGATAGATTCACATTGTTGCACCTTGCATGTCACAATAACTACAATAATGTAGCCAAATCCCTGATAACAGTTGGTAAGGCTACTGTTGATATTGTTAATAATCATAAACAGACACCGTTGCACCTTGCATGTTCCAATGGTCACACCGATATCGTCAAAACCCTGCTAGAACATGGTTCTCCTGTTAATATTTCTAACAACTTTGGACAAATACCGTTGCACTATGCATTTTTCCATGCTCGCAGTGAGGTTATAAACGTTTTATTGTTGTTCAATGGAGTTAATAAAAAAACAGCCGAGCTGTGTCTAAAAAACGTAGGTGTAGGTGTAGGTGTAGGT